>JAICUM010000380.1 GCA_025935855.1 Pirellulales bacterium
CCGGACGAGCTGCTCGCCGTATTCTTTGGGACGATACCGGTATTGGATCTTCAGCGGCGCGCTTCGGCCTTTGAAGCTGAGCATCCGCTTGGACCAGCCGTTGGGGATGGTTTCCGTGCCGTCGATGCTGTAGATGAAGTATTCGCTCAGGCCTTCCTTGATGATCTCTTTGGGCTTGGCCTCGGATTTGTCGCCACTGGAGACCGAGCCGGACGCTCGGCTCATGAAATGGTCCATGGCTTCCTGACGAAGACCGCCGAACCTGCTCTCGCCTAACTTCTCGCGCAGCTCGCCCTTGTCTTTGGCGGTTATCTGCGCCAACTGCGCGATCTTCTCCACCAGGTTGATCGTTCCGACAACGAGCCGCACCTGGGCGTCCTCATACTCCTCGCCGCTGTTGTTGGTGACGCGCACGTAGCCGTCCAAGTCGATCGCCTTCTCGTCCTTGTCGGCGACGCCGATGTAGTCGGCGCTCCAGGTGATGCCGCTGGTGAAGTAGGTGATCTGGATCGTCGCCTCGCCGTCGGTTTCGCTGTTCACGTTCCAGAACAGCATCTGCGGCTTGTCGTGCGGGAAGGTGGTGTCGACGACTTCCAGCTTGTCGGCCGAGGTGAGGAACCGCAGTTCCACCGACGAGGGGTCGATGAGCGTGTTGGCCCAAGAAAATTGCAGCGGGTTGTTGCCTTTTTTGAAGGTCACCGCGCGCGTTTCACGGACCAGCGTCAGGTCTTCGCTGTTGTAGATCGTGAGCTGCACCGAGTGCCGCTTCGGCACGGTGGACAGGTCGATATTGTCGGCCTGGGCAATACCGGCGAAAGAAACGAGGGCGATAATAAAGAAGACATGGACCGCGGATTTCACGGATGAGGAAAAAGTGCTCATTGAGTGAGTGAATAGAGTTGAGAGTTTTTATCTGTGTTATCGTTATCCGTGCAATCCGCGATGGCTTTCTCCCCTTTGACGCCGCTGAGGGCGGAAAAGTTCCGGCTATTTGGGGCTCTGCCAAAAAATATCGCTAAGCTGCAAGCGGCCAGAACGGCCAATTTGAAGGCCCTTCATGTTAAAGCGAAACGCCTCGCGATAAGATCAATTTCCTTTGCCTTTATGCCCAGAGAAAGCGTTTCGTGATAGATTCCGACAAACCAACCTCGCCGCCTTCGGCGCCGTCTCCACCGCCGCCGGCTCAGCCCGGCGCCGCGGTTCTGTTTGCCTTCCTCATTTTCCTCGCGCAGGCGTTTGCGCAAGATTTGGTCATCGCCGGCTTTTACGGCCTTGAGCTCAACCGGAATCCGCACGTCGACATCGAGAAGTGGCTGAAGGACTTGCAGTTCGACGGCAACGCACTCGCCCTTTGCACGTTGGCCTCGATGGTTGTCGGCGTGCCGCTGATCATTCTGGCGGCGCGGCGCGTCAGCGGGAATGCAAAAGAATTTCTCGCGCTTCGTTGGCCGACGGCGCGTAGCCTCGCCGGCTGGCTGGTGATATTGATTGCCTTTGTCGCGCTGACGGACGCTGCGTCCGCCTATTTCCGCCACGACGTGGTTCCGGACTTCATGCAGAACGCTTATGACTCGGCCCATCCGCGGATGCTGCTTTGGATCGCGCTGTTGATCGCGGCGCCGGTGAGCGAAGAGCTCCTTTTTCGCGGCCTGCTTTTCAGCGGATTGGCGCAAAGCCAATTGCGCCCGGAGGGGGCCGCCCTGGTATCTTCGCTGGCTTGGGCGGCGCTGCACGTGCAGTATGATCTGTACCTGATGACGTCGGTGTTCGTCACCGGGCTATTGCTTGCCACGGCGCGGCATTACAGCCGTTCGACGCTGCTGTGCGTCATCTTGCATTCGGTGATGAATCTCATTGCGACCGTGGAATTGCTTGTCACGACGCAGGGCGGCTGAGGTCCCGCTCGGCAAGCCGGACCTATTGGGCGGCGTCATCCGCCGAGAGTTGCGTGTTTAGCTTTCGATCGCGGCCGACCGCGTCGAGCGCCGCGTGCAAGCTTCGCAGGAGCAGGGAGCAGTCGCTGCCGACGCCCAACAGTCCGAAGCCTTGATCTCGCCGCGCTAGCAAATCTGCTTCGCTGCCCGTCATGATTCCGCAGTGCTTGCCGGCGGCGGCGATTCGGTCCTTGATTGCCAGCAGTTGTTGCTCGACTCCTGGCCCCATCCACTGCCCTGGGTAACCGGCGGAGCTGGAGTAGTCGGACGGGCCGAAGAGAAAGACGTCCACGCCTTCGACGCGCAGCAGCTCATCGATATTCTGGCCGCCGCGGACCGATTCGATGAGCGGCACGACGAGGACGTTCTCGTTGGCTTCCTGAATGTGCTGGAGCGTGCATTGGCCCCAGGCGGTCGCTCGTTCGCCGCCGATACCGCGCGTGCCGCGTGGCGGGTACCGGGCAAACGAAACAGCCTGATGCAATTGATCAGCCGTTTCAATCCACGGAATGATGACGCCGTCGGCGCCGCAGTCGAGGGCGCGCTTCACGAGGGCGGCATTGAGCTCAGCCAGGCGAACCAAGGCAACGGTGTGACTGCGCATCGTCGCGCGCAGGTGCTCGGTGATTTCCTTCCAATCGAGATGGCCATGCTCGGCGTCGATTACGATCCAGTCGAGGCCGAGGGCCACGGCAATTTCGGTGATGCTCGGGCTTTCGAGCGAGACCCACATGCCCAGCGCGGGCTGATTGGCGGCGAGTCGTTCGCGAAGCCGTTGGATGGCGGGTGATTTCATCCGAATCTCGGGTACGTGACTTTCCCGTAACTATGGGGGTGTTTATATTAGACCGGCCTTTTCCACGAGTTCACCATTCTGCACGGATCGTTGGCTGCCGGCCAGTGCGCGCGGCGTGTCGTTTAATGAATGAAATCAAGGTCGAAGTCTGGGACGCGACGGGCAACAAGCGCCAATTGGTCGAGGCGCCCGCCGACGCGGAAGTGAACCGGCTTATCGCGGTGCTTATCGAACGAATGAACCTTCCGCGGCACAGTCCCGACGGGCAGATGATGAGCTACAAGTTTCATCACAAGAGCTCCGGGCGGCAGCTGCTGGATACCGACACGCTGCAGTCGGCCAGCGTGAAGGACGGCGACATTCTGCGGTTGCAGCCTGAAATCACCGCCGGGACGCGCTAAAGCGACGCCATGGAGCAAGCGACCAAACGATGCCCGTTCTGCGGGGAGGAGATCCTCTCGGTCGCGAAGAAGTGCAAGCATTGCAAATCGTATTTGGATCCGTCGCTCGCGCCCCGGCCGGCGGCGCCGGGCGCCGTGGATCGCATGCTGATGCCGGTGGGAAGGCCGGCGTCCGCGATCGCCGCGGGATACTTGGGGCTGTTTGCCATTTTTCCGTTGGTTGGAATCGTAGCGGGGCTGCTCGCCGTGGTATTCGGCATTATCGCGCTGAAGAAAATCAAGGCCAATCCGGAACTTCATGGGAAAGGCCGCGCCTGGTTCGGCATCGTGGTGGGGGGCGTGTTCTTTGTGATCCAACTGATCTTCGGCATCATCCTCCTCACCGCGGCGCTCAATGAACAACGTAAACCAAGGGGGCGAAGACGCATGTCCGACGTGTTACGCGTTGATCCAGGCGCCGAGGCAGGCCGGTTCGCGCGGTTCGAGCTGATCGGCTGGTGGGATCAGCAGCGCTTGGCCGGCGCCAAGGCGCTCGTGATCGGCGCGGGCGCCCTCGGCAACGAGATTATTAAGAACCTGGCTCTCTTGGGCGTCGGCCACGCCCTGGTCGCCGACCTGGATCGCATCGAGGCGTCGAATCTTTCGCGATCGGTGCTGTACCGCGAGGACGATTGCCGAAAGTACAAGGCGAGCGTCGCGGCGGAGCGGGCGCGGGAGATTTATCCGGGGATGCGTACGCAGGCCTTCAACGGCAACGTCGTATACGACCTGGGCCTGGGCGCCTATCGGTGGGCAGATGTGATTCTGGGCGGGCTGGACAATCGCGAGGCGCGCGTCGCGATCAATCGCGCGGCGGCGAAGGTCGGCAAGCCGTGGATCGACGGCGCCATTGAACGGCTGGACGGCGTGGCGCGGGTTTTCGATCCGGCGATTGGCCCGTGTTACGAATGCACGATGAGCGACGTCGATTGGAAGATGCTCGAAGCGCGGCGGAGTTGTGCGCTCTTAACGCGCGCGGAGATGGAGCAGGGCAAGGTGCCGACGACGCCGACCACCTCGTCGGTGATCGCGGGGATTCAGGTGCAGGAGGCAGTGAAGATGCTGCACGGGCTGGAGACACTGTCGGGGCAGGGCTTTGTGTTCGATGGGACGCATCACCAGAGTTACCTCGTGACCTACTCGCGGCTGGAATCGTGCCCGAGTCATGATGCGTTCGAGAGCGTCGAAGAGTTGCCCTGGGGCGTGGGTGAAGTGCGAGTTGGGCAGCTTGTGGCGCGGGTCGCCGATGATCTGGGACAGGGCGCGGTGATCGAGTTCAACCACGACTTGCTTGAATCGCTCACGTGTGCGGCCTGCCAGGAGACGACGCCGGTGCTCTCTTCGCTGGGAAAGGTCACCGAGGCCCAGGGCCGTTGTCCGAAGTGCGGCGCCCCGCGGACGCCGAAGTTGTATCACGCGCTCGGCGCCGATTCGCGGCTGTTGGATCGCACGCTGGGAGAGCTGGGCGTGCCGCCGTGGGACATCATCGTTGGCCGCCGCGGCGAGCAGCAGCGGGCCTACGAATTGGCGGGCGATCGGCAGCGAGTATTGGGAGGGATCGGAGGAAGTTAGCCGCGAATCTCGCGAATAACCGCGAATCGGAACATGGAAAGAAAAGACAGGAACAGGAGAAGCTATGAAAGCAGCCGACCTCAATCGTGATAGGATGCTGACGAGTGTGTTGAAGCATCGTCAGTTTCTTTCAACGAAGGAGGTCGGCCGTGAACTATTGTGGAATCGACATCGGCGGTTTGTC
>JAICUM010000238.1 GCA_025935855.1 Pirellulales bacterium
ACTAGTTAGAGTGCTCACGGTTGACGCTTCCCGCCCCCCTCCCGATACTAGACCAACCTTTCTGGCACTGGCGCCCGCGCGGCCGCTTGCCCTCCCCCGCTCTCTTGCTCGCCCACTGGTGGCGTCCTGGGTCCATGGCTTACGACGACGACGATTTATTCGACGAGGAATTCGATTTCGTGGACGACGATGACGACGCGGAGGACTCCGCCGAGGAAGAGGAGGAGGCCAAAAAGAAGCCGGCCAAGAAACGCCCCGCCCCCCGCGCCTCCGACAAGGACAAGGAAAAGCCGCCCAGCAAAGCCCCAGCCCGTCGCGGCCGGCCGCCCGCCGGCGCGAAGCGCGAGCCGCGCCCGGAAGAACCGGCCAAGCCGCCAGCCGCCAAGCAGCCCGCCGCGCCTCCGCCGCCGGCAAAGCCGTTGGACGCCGCCCCCGTCGGCTACATCCTGAACGACGAACCATACGACGACGAACCGTCGGAAGTCGAGCCGCAGGAAGAACCGGCCCGCGCCTCCGGCCCGCCGGCCGACCACGTAGTTCACATCTACGAGTTCGGCGAGCTGAAGCGATCCATCCCCCGCAAGTTCACCGAGCAGGAAGCCGTCAGCTTCGCCGAGGAATACACGCGCACCGGCAAGGCCTACAGCCGCTACGCCGTCGCCATGCCCGAGGACGAAGAACCGTCCAAAACCTTCGCCGGCGCCGCCAAGGGCTAAATCCATTCGGGCCGTTTTCCTCAATCGCTTGCGGCTTAGCGGCGTTTCGGTGTCGGTCCCCACGTTCATCCGAACCGCCGCCCACAACCCGCGTATCTAACACAATCGTCGCCATCGGCTCCCGCCGTCCGCTCGCCACGCGCAAAATACGTGCGGCCGCGCGCACGATCGTGTTACGATAAACTCCCCGCCGCGGCGCGCATCCGCGGGCTACTCTTTCAGGATGGCGAGGTCTACGATTCCTTCGCCAATTCCCGTACATATCGCTCGTGTTCAGGATTCTTCGACGATGACCATTCACCGTTTCGCACTGGCCGTGCTGGCCCTTGGCCTGTTCAGTCTCAAGGTCGCCGCCCAGGAAGCCGCCGCCCCGGCCACGGCTCCCGCCGCCGAAGGCGCCGCCGCGGCTCCTGCAGCCGGCGCACCAGCGGCCGGCTCGGAAGCCGCCGGCGAAACCTTCCGCGATCCCATCATCGTCCAAGCCTACAAGACCGGCGTCCAACTCCTCGCCGACAAGAAGTACAAGGAAGCGATCGCCGAATTCAACAAGGCCATCGACCCCGCCCCGCCTGGCGATCCTAGCTTCTTCGAAGCCCAGGTCGGCAAAGGCGACGCTCTCAAGGCTCTCGAGGACTATCAGGCGGCCATTAGCGCGTACAGCACAGCGATCCAGTACGCCCCCCAGAATGTCCAGGCCCTCAACGGCCGCGGCGAGTGCAACATGGAACTCGGAGCCGTCGACGTGGCGGCGACTGACTTCAGCACCGCGCTGGATATTGACCCCAACAACGCCCAGGCACTCTCGAATTACGGCCACATCCTCGTCAACTTCAATCGCGACCCGGTCAGCGCCCTGCGTCGCCTGGACGATGCCCTGGCGATGAACGATAAGGACGCCCGCGCCTACCGCGATCGCGGCTACGCCCACGTGCTGCTTCACGAATACGACAAGGCCGCGGCCGATTTGCAAAAGGCCGTCCAGGTCGATCCCACGGACTACGAAAACTACTCCACCCTGGCCAGCGGACTGCTGCTGCAAGACATGTACGCCCCGGCCGTCGATGCCCTGACCAAGGCCATCGACAACTACAAGCCCAAGAAAAAGACCGATCCAGAAAAGTTCATCAGCGGCTATCTCTCTCGGGCCGATGCCCGGCTGAAGCTCGCGGAAAAGGAGACCGACTCCGCCAAGGCTCAGACCGCCCTCGAAGGCGTCATTGCCGACGCCGACGCGGTGCTGGCCATTTATCCGGACCGCTTCCCCGAAAACGGCCGCGCCCAGTTCCGCAAGGGCCGCGCAGAGCGCCTCTTGAAGCGCTACCCGGAAGCCATCGACTCGTTCACCGATTCCATCGACTCGGTGTCTCCAGGTCAAGACATCGAGTACATGGCCGACGCCTACATGTACCGCGGCATTTGCTGGTTCTACATCGGCGAAGAGCAGCTCGCTCGCGGCGACTTTGAACAGGCGTCCTCCACTGGCAGCGGTTATCAGGACCCACGTCCCTACCTGTGGATCGGCTTCACGCACCATAAGCAGGGCGACTACCGCGAAGCGATCACCGCCTACAACCAGGCCATCGCCAAGTCCCCGACCTTGGGCCTTGCGTATGTGAACAAAGGCCGCGCCTACATGGACTTGAACGAGTATAAGAAGGCGGTCGAGTGCTTCAACGACGCGATTCGCGTCGAGCCCAGCAACGGCGACAACTACTACAACACCGGCTATGCCTACGTGCAGCTCAAGGACCCGAAGAAGGCCGAGTCGTTCCTCGACCTCGCCCTCCAAAAGAAGGACCCGCAGCCAAAGATGTACCGGCTGATGGCCACGATCCAACGGCAACTGGGCAACACGCAAAAGGCTCAGCAGTTTGAGCGCGAAGCCGACGAAGCCCAATCGAACCAATCCGCCGGTCCCTCGACCCAGCCCGCCGCGCAGCCAGCCCAACCCGCCAGCCCGCCAAACCAGGCCGCCGGCTGATGCTCGAAGCCGATCGATGTTTCAAAAAAGGGCGAGCGCCAGGCTCGCCCTTTTTCATGCGCTTTGCAATTCGAGTTCGCCGCTCAAGTTATTGATGTTCGGCAATCTAAATGAATCTCCGGGTGACACGCCCAGAGTCTTAGATACGCGTGGTTGCCCCCACGGTCGGCGCCGCCACTCCCTTCGGCGGCCGTCAGACGGTGCCATCCGCCGCCGCTTGCGGCTTAGCGCCCATGAGACCTCCCTCCGCCTCCGCCCCCGCCTTGTGACCCACCCCCCATTCCTTATACTAAACCGCGGATGGGGCGGCGTTGCGCAAGCCGTGCGCCTCTTTTTCGCCCCCGGTTCGCCGCTCGAATAGCGTGGAAAGACCGCCCGTGGACAGCTCGCGACTCTCCTTTTTCGTCCGTCACGAATTCATCATCCGCCGCCTACATTCGCTTAGCGGCCTGATCCCCGTGGGCGCCTACATGGTGGTTCACCTGCTGGTGAACGCCAGCGTTCTGAACAGCCCCACGAGCTTTCAGACGCAGGTCTACGGCATTCACAGCTTCGGCCGCGCCCTCCCGTTCATCGAGTGGACGTTCATCTTCATTCCGATTCTGTTCCACGCGATCGTCGGCATGATCATCGTCGCCGGCGGCCACGCGAACACGAACCAGTACCCGTATGAAGCCAACTACCGTTACACGCTGCAGCGCGCCACGGGCATCGTGGCATTTTTCTTCATCGGCATGCATGTCTTTCACATGCACGGCTGGTTCCACGCCGACGTGTGGCTGAAGAACGTCGTCGAGCCCTTCGGCGGCGGCCAGTTCCGTCCCTTCAACGCCACCAGCACCGCCGGCGAAGCGCTGCAAAACTGGATCATCGTCGTTCTCTATCTGGTCGGCATGCTCTCCTGCGTGTTCCATCTGGCCAACGGCATTTGGACCATGGGAATCACGTGGGGCGTGTGGACCAGCGAACACGCCCAGCGCCGCGCCTTGGCGGTCTGCGGCGTCTTCGGCGTGCTGCTCGCCGTCGTCGGCGTCGGCGCCCTCTTCGGCCTTCGCGACGCCGTGAACACGCCCGCTAAGCTCGAAAAGGTCATCAGCGAGGAAAACTCGATCTACGAGCACAAAGAGCAAACCGGCGAGATCGTCCCCAACGAACACAAACGCCGCGGCGAATCCCGCACTGACACCGCCGCCGCCGCCGCAGTCCCGAAATAAGACAAAAGAATCTCCCGCAAAGACGCAGAGCCGCAATAAGACAGACAAGAAGATTTTTGCCGAATCGCGCGAATCCTCGCGAATGATAGTGAGAATCGTCCCATGCTAGGGACATTCGATTCTTGATTCTGATTCGCGTCGATTCGCGAGATTAGCGGCCTCTATGCATTCTTCGCGCCTTTGCGAGAGATAATTCAGAAAAAGGTATCGAAATGGCAAAGCAACGTGTATTAGTTGTCGGCGGCGGCTTGGCAGGCCTGGCCGTGTCGATGCAGATGGCTGAAGGCGGCACGGACGTCGATGTGATGAGTCTCACCCCCGTCAAACGCTCGCACAGCGTCTGCGCCCAAGGCGGCATCAACAGCGTCAACGACGTCACCCGTCAGCAGGGCGACAACGAGTGGAAGCACTTCGACGATACCGTCTACGGCGGCGACTTTCTCCAGCACCAGCCGCCCGTCAAGGAAATGACCGACTGGGGCCCGCGGATCATCGACCTGATGGACCGCCTCGGCGTCCCCTTCAACCGCACCCCCGAAGGCTTTCGCGATCAGCGCCGCTTTGGCGGCACGCTCTACAAGCGCACCGCCTTCGCCGGCGCCACCACCGGCCAGCAACTGCTCTACGCCCTCGATGAACAAGTCCGCCGCTGGCACGCCGCCGGCCGCATCACCATGTACGAAGGCTGGGATTTCCTCAGCCCAGTCATCGACGAGGACGGCCGTTGCCGCGGCGCTATCGCGCAGAACCTCGTCACCATGGAAATCCGCGCCTTCCCCGCCGACGCGGTCGTGCTCGGCGTCGGCGGATGCGGGCTCATCTTCGGCCGCAGCACGATGTCAATGGCCTGCACGGGCGCCGCCGCCAGCCGCGCCGCGCAAGCCGGCGCCCTCTACGCCAACCCCGAATTCATCCAGGTGCATCCCACGGCCGTCCCCGGCGCCGACAAGCTCCGCCTCATGAGCGAATCCGCCCGCGGCGAAGGCGGCCGCGTTTGGGTCCCCCGCACGCCGCATGATCCGCGAGACCCGCGCCAGATCCCCGAGAACGAGCGTTACTACTTCCTCGAAGAACGCTACCCCAAGTACGGTAACCTCGTCCCGCGCGACATCGCCACGCGAGAAATTTTCAACGTCTGTGTGAACGAAGGCCTCAGCGTCGATCCCGACCGCCAGTGCGTGTACCTCGATCTCACGCACATCCCGAAGGCGGAGCTGGACCGCAAGCTCGGCGGCATCCTGAGCATCTACGAGAAGTTCCAGGGCGTCGATCCGCGCGTCGTCCCCATGAAAATCTTCCCCGCCGTCCATTACTCCATGGGCGGCCTGTGGGTCGATTACGAGCGCTCGCCCAGCGGCGGTCTCGTCCCCGGCTCGCCGCGCAATCAGCAAACGAACATCCCCGGCCTCTACGCCATCGGCGAGTGCGACTACCAGTACCACGGCGCCAACCGTCTCGGCGCCAATTCGCTCCTGTCCTGCATCTTCAGCGGTCTGTTCGCCGCGCCCGGCATCCAGAAGATGATCTCCGGCCTCAAAGATTCCGCGAGCGACCCGAAGCACGAGCAGCTCCTTCGCGGCCAGCGCGCCGTGAAGCAACTCGAGCACGAAGACCTGCTCAAACGCAGCACCGGCCGTGAGAATCCCTACACACTCCACCAGCAACTCGGCGAGGTGATGACCAAGGCCGCCACCGTGGTCCGCGAAAACAATCAGCTCCGCGATGCGATCGCCAAAGTGAACGACATCGCCGAGCGCGTCAAACGCTGCGGCCTCTCGGACACCGGCAACTGGACTAACCAGAACGTCATGTTCACCAAGTCGCTCCGCGACATGATGCCGCTGGCCAAGGCTATCCTCGCCGGCGCCCTGGCCCGCGACGAATGCCGCGGCGCCCACTACAAGCCGGCCTTCGACATGCCCGGCGTCGAAGCCCACGCCGACCCCGCCGAGCGCCGCCGCGAAGCCGACCGCTGGTGCGACGTCTTCGAAGAGAAGAATCGCAAGTTTCTCAAGACGACGATTACCCGCTTCGACGCCGACGGCAACCCGTCGCTCTCCTACGAAGAAGTGGACACATCCCTCCTCCCTCCGCGCCCAAGGCTGTACGGCCTCGTCGGCGCCGAAATCATCGAGGACGTCTGGCGAGAACGACAGGCCAAGCACATCGGCAACGGCGAGAAGCCGGCGGCGGCCCGGGCCGCCGCAATGGCGTAGGCGTAGGGCATGCACCGCATGCCCTTCTGGCACGTGATAGAGCGGAGACTTTGTAGCGTCGACAAGTAAGACCATTGCACAAGACTTCATGAATATCGACGAGACCCTTGCCTCTCAAATTGCCGCCCTGAATGTGGCGCAAAAGGCGCAGGTACTTCAATTTATCCGCGACTTGAAGCCGCCCCCATCTCGTGAAGAACGTAATCGAGCTTGGAGCAAACTGATAGGTTCTATCTCGAAGGAGGATCTCGCGATCATGCGTCGCGCGATCGAGGAGGATTGCGACCCGCCGGAATTCGCAGGCTATGCTCGCGGCTAATGTAGCTAATGTAGGGCATGCACCGCATGCCGCCTTCGAGGGCCTCATGCCCAACTACCGCCGCTACCTCGTCCCGGGCGCCACCTATTTCTTCACCGTCGTAACAGAATCGCGCTCGCGAATTCTTATCTCCCCAATGGCTCGCCAAACGCTTCGCGATGCTATTCGATCCTGCCGCCAAGAACTGCCCTTCGAAATCAACGCGATCGTCCTTCTGCCCGAGCACATCCACGCGATTTGGACCCTGCCATCCGGTGATGCCAACTACTCCAAGCGTTGGGGAATCATAAAAAAGACATTCACGACAGCTTTTCTCGAATCTGGCGGTCGCGAGCAGCGCGTCACCGCGGGCAAGCAGCGCCAGCGCCGTCGCGGCGTCTGGCAGCCGCGTTTCTGGGAGCATATGATTCGCGATGAAACGGACTTCGATCGCCATTTCGACTACGTCCATTACAACCCGGTGAAACATGGGCACGTTACTTGTGTCAAAGATTGGCCTTTCTCTTCATTTCATCGATGGGCGCGATCAGGAGTTTATGCAAGCGACTGGGGCTGCGCGGCGGCAGGTGCTCTACGATTCGATGATCTGGACGATAGCGCCATGGAGTTTTAAGGCCGCGCTTGGAAGCCTATTGCTACTAATCGGCATGCAGTGCATGCCCTACGCCTACGCCAATGCCGCCGACACGCTCCCCCTCCTCTACGCTGACAACTTCGAGCACGGCGCCGACCAGTGGCAAACGAGCGACCCCAAGCCCGACGAGATTACCTGGAAAATCGTGGACCTCAAGGGCGCCGATGGCAAGCCGACCAAGGCCTTCCGCGTCACTGGCAAGAGCGAGTACAAGCCCAAGTTCCGCAGCCCGCCGAACTACGCCCTGCTCAAAAAGTTCACCGTCGGCGATTTTGAAATCACCGCCCGCGTGCAGAGCACGAATGTAAACGCCGGCGCCCATCGCGACATGTGCCTCTTTTGGGGCTACCAGGACAAAAATCACTTCTACTACGTCCATTTCGGCGCCAAGGCCGATCCGAATGCC
>JAICUM010000329.1 GCA_025935855.1 Pirellulales bacterium
CGAGATCGTAAGCGGCCAGCGCGCCGGGAAGGCCGACGGCGAGCGGTCCGGTTTGGCTGAGCTCGGACTTCGCCTGGCCGTCGCGGACGAACATGTCGCGCGTGGCGGCGGCGGGGGCCTTCTCGCGGCCGTCAATGGCCGCGAGCGAGCCGTCCGCGCGGCGGATGAGGATGAAGCAGCCGCCGCCGAGGCCGGAGTTCTGGTTATCGACGACGCCGAGGGTGATGGCCGCGGCGATGGCGGCGTCCACGGCATTTCCGCCGGACTGGAAGACCTCGATGCCGGCGTCGGTGGCGAGCGGGTGGACGGTGGCGACGGCGCAGGTTGCTTCGCGGGTTGCCGGGTTGGCATCATTTTTTCGCGGCGCCTGCGCTTGGGCGTTCGCCGCGGCGGCGATGCAAGCGAATAGCAGGACCAACGGCGGGACGATGCCGCCGGGTTGCGTGGTGGGGCGTTTCATGCGCGGTTAGAATCTTGTTTGAGAGTATTTCGAGGATTCGAGCGTTGGAGGCGATTGTAACGATGCGATTTAATGCGCGAAACCTGCGCTTGGCGGCCGCCCTCATGCTTGCGGCGCCGTCGATGGCTGCCCATGCGAAGGAGCCGCGTCCGGTCTTGGACGTGGCGCGATCGTTCAAAGATGGCGGCGGTTATTTGTGGGAGAGCGGCTCGGGCGCGCCGAAGGAGATCAAGCTGCGAGGCCAGACGGTGCTGCCCGCGCAGAAGAAGGGGACCTACTGCTCCGGTTTCACGTTCAGCGTGGCGATGGAGGCGGCGGCCGAGCGTGGGCTGCTGAAGGACAAGAAGCTGGAAGCAGTACGGCAGTTTCAGAAGGAGTGGTACGGAGTGCCGAAGGGCGCGGCGGAGACGCAGTGCTCGCTGGCGGTCGAGCGGCTGGGCGTTGGCAAGCGGGTGAAGAACCTCGAGGACGCGCGGCCGGGGGATTTCGTGCAACTTTGGCGGACGAACAAGTCGGGACACAGCGTGGTGCCCGTGGAGCTGGTGCGCGACGGCGGGAAGATCATTGGGCTCAAGTATCGCAGCTCACAGAAATCCACCGACGGCATTGGGGATCGAACGGAGTATTTTGCCGACGTGCCGGGCAAGGGCGGCAAGCTGGATCGGAAGCGGATTTATGTGGCTCGGCTGAATGAAGCCGCCAAATAGTCGCTGTTTGCGGCTTCTCGTTGCCTGCTGCTTGATTTCGCAAAGTGCCAATTCGATTAGAATAGATGGAAGGGCAGGGGCGGTTCTGCGCGCAGTTGGAACGGGCATCGGTGGAGAAGAGGGCATGGGACGGGGATTTCGTTTGGGCGGCGGGTTTAAGAAGCGGCAACATCAAGGCAACAAGGCGGCTCGATGCAAGTCGAAGCTTCGACGGGCTGGGCTGGCCTGGCTGGCGTTTGAAGCGCTGGAGCCGCGAATGCTGCTGGCGGCCGCGGGGCTGGTGACCACGCCGCAGACGTATAGCGGCGCTTTGGACGGCAAGATCGTGTTCACGTCCGGCGGGCACGGCGTTGGGTGGAACGGTTCAGCCTATGTCACCGAGCGGCCGGACTATTGGCAGTCCGGCGGCGACACCTCGGACGGCGATCTGGTCGAGGACTTCGGCAATCAGGACCAAATGTCGCTGTACGCCGACTATTTGCTGCGGGCCGGCGCCACGGTTGTGCCGATGCGGCCGGTCGGTCACCAGACGAACGAGGTGGTGCTCGACAACGACTCGCCGGACGTGACGTTTTCGGGTAGCTGGTCGAACAGCACTAACACGCGCTTTTACGACGAAGACTATGGCGCCACGACCGACAGCGTTCCGTACAAGTTCGCCGACACGGTGACCGGCGCGGCCACGGCCACGGCGACCTACACGCCGAACATTCCGGCGGCCGGCTTTTACCCGGTGTACACGTGGGTGCACTACGGAACCGACCGCACGGAGCAGACATATCTCATCAACCACACTGGCGGGACGACGCAGATCACGGTCGATCACAGCAAAGTTGGCGACGGCTGGGTGTATCTAGGCACGTATCATTTCGGCGCCGGGAAATCGGCAGCCGAAGGGTCGGTGCAGATTGTGAACAACGCGCCGAGCACAGGAAAGGTGGTGATTGCCGACGCGATTCGGTTCGGCAACGGCATGGGCGATTACGTCGAGTCCGGCGCGCCGGGCATCTCGGGGAAGCCGCGGGAAGACGAGAATTCTTACCACTGGATCGCGCGATCGATCGGACAAGGCGCCAACATTACAGACTCAGAAATTCTTGGATCGGACACGAACGTGTCGGCGCCATCGGATTTTGCCGAGTACATGTTTCACGGCACGTTTGGACAAGCCTTGTTCGTCAGCTTCCATTCGAACGGCGGCACCGGCGCCCCAACGAGCAGCGGCCGAGGCGCACTGGGGCTGTACCCGACCACTGTCTCTCGGCGCACGCCGCACCAGATTGATCTGGCGATGATGCTGGCGAACCAAGTCAACGGAGACATGCAGAGTCTGAACGGCTCCTTCGAATACAACTGGTCCACCCCGGCGACAAACACCGACTCGCACATCAACTTTGGCGAGATCGACTTAGGGACGGACGCCGAGATGGACGCGACGATCATCGAGGTGGCGTTCCACGACAACCTGCAGGACAATGCGCTGTTGCGCGATCCTAAGGTGCGTGACCAGATCGCGCGGAGCGTGTATCAGGGGACGGTGCAATACTTCTCGAGCTTTGGAACGCCGGTCGTCACGAATGTGAGCGCGCCGACGGCGCCAGGTAATGTGCGGGTGGCCAGCGACGCGAGTGGCGCCGTGACGTTGAACTGGACGCCCGGCGTGAGCACGCCCGCAAGCGTGAATGGCGATCCGGCAACGGGCTACAAAGTTTATACGTCGGTCGATGGCTATGGCTTCGACGGCGGCCGCGTCGTCGCTGGGGGCGGCACGTCGCTGACAATCACCGGCCTGGCGGCGAACACGCCGTACTATTTTGAAGTGGTGGCCACCAATGCTGGCGGCGAGTCGAAGCCGTCGGAGGTCGTCAGTGCATTGCCGAGCGGCGGCGCCAGGCAGGTGCTGATCGTCAACGGCTTCGATCGTGTGGACCGCAACCAGGACTTCGACTATCCCTACGCTCAGACGGGGTACTCGACGCCTGACCCTGATGGGCATACGGATCGGGTCTGGTCGCGATACATCAACAGTCGCGACTATGTGGTTCAGGTGCAGACGGCCATTCAGGCGGCGCAGCCGGGGACGCACGTCGCCAGCACCAGCAATGAGGCGGTGATCAGCGGCGCGGTGAATCTGTCGGACTACGACATGGTCGTTTGGATTCTGGGCGAGGAATCGACGGCTGACGACACGTTTAGCGCGACGGAGCAGACGAAGGTCGAGCAGTTCGTCGCGGCCGGCGGCAATCTGTTTGTGACGGGGTCGGAGATCGCCTGGGACTTGGATTCGCAGAACAACGGCCGGTCGTTTTATGAGAACACGTTGAAGGGAAACTATGTCGCGGACGATGCGAACACGTACACGGTCGCGGCAGCGGCGGGCGGCATCTTCGCCGGGCTGCCGAACATGACGTTCTCGAATGGTTCGACTTTCTCAAGCCTTGACGGACAGGTTTATAACGTCGATTTTCCGGACGTAATCAGCGCGCAAACTGGCGGGCAGCTCGCGCTGAATTACAGCGGCGGCACAGGGGGCGGGGCCGGCATTCAAGTCCAGGGAACCGGCGGGCGCGGCAGCGTCGTAATGTTTGGCTTCCCGTTTGAAACGATCACGTCGGCGGCCAACCGGGCCGCGGTGATGGGGCGGGTGCTGGACTTCTTTGCCGTTGAGCCGCCGACGCCGGCGGTGAGCATCAAAACGCAGGTGAACGGGCAGGAGGCCGAAGCGGCGCCGGGCGTGGTGCTGGCGCCGGGAACGAGCGCGACGTTCACCTACACGCTGACTAATGCGGGCAACGTGCCGCTCAGCGGCGTGGCGGTCGTCGACGACTACGGCACGCCGGGCAACACGGCGGATGATCAGGACCCGAGCTTTTTGAGCGGCGACTTGAACGGGAACGGCCTGCTCGATCCCGGCGAGGTGTGGTCGTATTCACTTGTGCATACGATTCCGACGGGGCAAGCGGCCTATGTGGGGTCGGTCAGTGCGACCGGAAATGGGCAAACGGTAAACGCAAGCGACGCGGCGAACACGTTTGGTTCGGCCCCCGCGATTGCCATTCAGACGATGGTGAATGGGCAGGATGCCAATTCGCCGCCGGGGCCGAGCGTGGCGGCGGGCGAAACGGTGACGTTCGCTTACGTGGTGACCAACGCGGGCAACATCTCGCTGATGAACTTAGCGGTCATTGACAACAACGGCACGCCCGGGAATGCGGCGGATGACTTCAACCCGACGTTCTTTTCGGGCGATACGAATAGCAATGGTCAACTCGACCTGGGCGAGTCGTGGATTTATCTCGCGACGCGAACCGCGGTTTCCGGGCAATACACCGGAACAGGGACGGCGGCTGGACTGGATGTTATCAACCAAGGCGTCCTGAACTCCGACGCGGTGAACTATCTGGGCCAGGCGCCGGCCAATGCCGACTTTAACGGCGACGGCGCGGTAGACGGCGCCGACTTTCTTGCGTGGCAGCTCGGGGTCGGTTCGACTGGCGGCGGCCAGGCAGCCGGCGACGCCAACATCGACGGGGCCGTGGATGGCGCCGACCTGGCGGTGTGGACATCGCAGTTTCCGCAATCGGCAAGCGGCGCTGTGGCAGCGGCGGCGGCTTCATCTTCCTCAGCGGCGTTGAGTTCGGCCGCTGTGACGAGCTCAGAAGAATCTTCTCAAGGGATCGAATGGCTTGCCCAACGCATGGCATTGGCGGCGCAGGTTGGCGAGCGTACGGCCTCGATTGCAAGGCCTGATGAGATTGTCTTCGAGGCAAGCGAGGGTCAGCGTTTGGATGACTCGAACGCAACCAATGCATCTCCCTTGATGTTTAAGTCCGAAGCGGAGAAGAAGCGCGACGAGAAACCCAGTGTCTCACGAAACGGCGACTTTTGGGCGGCGGCTGTTGATGCGGCGTGCGAGGCGACGGCCGATTGGTCGTGGCACGGCGGGCTTGAATGAATACAGCGTGGGAATCGCTGCTGATTTAGCATCGAGTGATCAATATCGGCTCGGAATTGTACCCGAAGGAACATCTTTCGATGCGCAAATCCGCGCAAACATTGCGCAGTTTTAGTTTCGCGCCTTGAATGTCCGGCGTTATGATGGCAGCCACGTGGCCGGGCTTACGCGAATGTGCAAGTCGCGTGGGCTCGGGCCGCTCCTTTTCGACGTGCCTGTCGTGGCGGCCGGCGCGCACTCGAATGCCAGAGCGAGGCAAACGAGACTGATCTGCCTAGTTCATCAATGCTTTCAGGACGGTAGCGAGCGATTGGGTCGGACCTGCTCAGCTTCGGGCTAACGAATATGCCGTTGGGCGGACAGCGTCCGACGAATGGCTTCAAAGTTGTCTTATCACAAATAAAACGCGCATGGAGAGACAGACGATGAGTGACCGAAAAATGGGCGGCTGGGTTGTTGGCGCGCTGCTA
>JAICUM010000553.1 GCA_025935855.1 Pirellulales bacterium
TGCTGTTCAAAGAGCTGGTGCTTTACTCCGCGGCGGTGATTGGGGTCGTTTCGCTCGTCCTGGCCGTGGTGGCGTATCGCGTCCGCCGGACGCCGCCGCCGACGGGCGTCATCGTCTTCGGATTCTGCGTGGCCGCGGCGCCGATTTTGGCATTGATCGTCCGCAGCCTGCAATAGGCTTGGGTTGTAACAACCGCGATTAGTGCGGGTTGAACGCTTCCAGCTTCTTCACCAGTTCGGCCAAGTATTCCGCCGCGAATTGGGCAAGTTGTTCGCCCTTCTCCGCGCTCGCTTTCCGCGGCGATCCTAAAACGGATGTTGGCCAATAGCGTCGTAGGTCGCGAACTAGAATCGGCCGGGCTGACTCGCGTCCGCTCGCCTCCGGCAGGTTTTCCTGGCGAACCAATTCCGGACGAGCCGCCATGATGCGTGACGTCTCGATTTCGCCGGCGTGCATGTCGCCGGGCGTTTCGATGAGCTTGCCGGCGCGCTTGAGCAGCACGTCGTACTCCAGCACGATCGCGACATTCGCCTCCTCGCACTCGGCAAGTATGCCGTCGGCGCCTTCTTCTAGCGCCGCCATTTGCAGCGAACTGGCGTGGCCGCAATAAAGGATGAAGTTGCGAAATCCCTGGGCGTACATGGACCGCAAGATGTCGGCCGTCAGCCGCCGCATCGTTTCGGCGCTCACGCTGATCGTGCCGGGATGCCCGGCGAGACTGCGGCAATAGCCGTAGGGAATGGGCGGCGCCACGAACACGCGGGTCAGCCCGGCGGCGCGCTTCGCCGCGTCATAGGCTTGGATCGTGTCGGTCGAGAGCGGCAGATGCGGTCCGTGGGCCTCCATGACGCCGAATGGAATAATGACGCTTTGGCACTTGGCAAGAGCGGCCTCGACTTCGGCGGTCGTCATTTCTTCGAGGATCAAAACTCGGCGCTCCCTGGCGTTCTTGGAAATGGAATCACGTCGCGGATGTTCGCCATGCCGGTGACGAATTGCACCATCCGCTCCAGCCCCAGCCCGAACCCCGCGTGCGGCACAGTACCGAACCGGCGCAAATCGAGATACCACCAGTAGTCGTCGGGATTCAAGCCGGACTCCTTCATGCGGTCGATCAGCACATCGAGCCGCTCCTCGCGTTGGCTGCCGCCAATGATCTCGCCGACGCGCGGCACGAGCACGTCCATCGCCCGTACCGTTTTGCCGTCGTCGTTCAGCCGCATGTAGAAGGCTTTGATGCCGCGAGGATAGTCGTACAGGATGACCGGCGCGTTGAACTTTTTCTCGGTGAGCCAGCGCTCGTGCTCGGCCTGCAAGTCGGCGCCCCACCGCACGGGGAACTCGAACTTCTCGCCTGACTTTTCCAACAGCTCGATTGCTTCGGTGTAGGTGATCCGCAGAAACTCGCGGTCGCGCACGGTTTCCAGCGCCGCCATGATCGTGTTGTCGACCCGCTCCTGGAAGAACTGCATGTCCTCCGGGCAATCGCGAAGCACATCGCCGACGATGCGCTTGAGAAACCGCTCAGCGAGCGCCATGTCGTCGTACAAGTCAAAGAACGCCGCCTCGGGCTCGACCATCCAGAATTCGGCCAGATGCCGTGAGGTGTTCGAGTTCTCCGCGCGGAACGTAGGGCCGAACGTGTAAATCTTGCCAAGCGCCGTCGCATAAATCTCGCCTTCGAGTTGCCCGGAGACGGTCAAAAACGCGGGCTTCCCGAAGAAATCCTGAGCGTAGTCGATCTTGCCTTCGGCGGTGCGCGGCGGGTTCGCTGGGTCGATCGTGCTCACGCGAAACATTTCGCCGGCGCCTTCGCAGTCACTGGCGGTGATAATCGGCGTGTTGACGTACAGGAAGCCCTCATCCTGAAAGAACTCGTGGATCGACCGGCTGATGCGATTCCGCACGCGCATCACCGCGCCAATGGTGTTCGTCCGCGGCCTAAGATGGGCCCACTCGCGGAGCTTTTCGAGTGTGTGCCGTTTTTTTTGCAGCGGATACGCCTCAGGATCGGCCAGACCATGCACGACGATTTCCGTCGCGTGAACTTCGGTAGCCTGCTCCTTGCCGCCAGAGGGCTTCACCTCGCCGCGGATGGTGACGCTTGAACCCGGCGAGAGGTGCTTCACTTCCGATTCGTAGTTGGCGAGCTTGCCGTCGGCGACGATCTGAATGTTCGCCAGCGAGGAGCCGTCGTTTAGCTCCAGAAAGCTGAAGCCGCCCTTGGAATCGCGGCGCGTGCGGATCCATCCCTGGAGCGTGACCTGCCGGCCGATGGCCGCCGCTTGCCGGGCGTCGCGGACCGAGAGTTTGTCCATAACTCACCACTTAGATAGCCGAGCCATTTTGGTTCGGCGTCCGGCCAGGATGGCCGGGCTATTTATAGTCCTTTGCTTGCGAGCCAGCGTTCCGCGTCGATGGCCGCCATGCAGCCGCTGCCCGCGGCGGTGACCGCCTGACGGTAATAGTCATCCGCCACATCGCCGGCGGCGAATACGCCTTCGACGCTCGTATTGGTGCGGAACGGCACCGTCCATTTCACGTACTTCTTTGGAGTTAACTCGACCTTGCCTTCCAGAAACCTGGTGTTCGGCGTATGGCCAATCGCGACGAACATGCCGGTCGCGTCCAGGTCGCGGGTGGACTCGTCCGCCGTTGACTGAATCCGCACGCCGGTGACGCCGCTGGCGTCGTCGCCAAGAACCTCGTGAACGGCGCTGTTCCAATGGATTTGGATTTTCTTGTTCTCCAGCGCCCGGTCCGCCATGATCTTCGACGCCCGCAGCTCATCGCGGCGGTGGATCATGTGGACGCGCTCGGCGAACTTCGACAGGTAGTCGGCTTCCTCGACCGCTGAATCGCCGCCGCCGACGACCACGAGCGGCTTATTGCGGAACCGCGGCAACGCCCCGTCGCACACGGCGCAGGCGCTGACGCCGCGGTTCTTGAACGCATCTTCCGACGGCAGCCCCAGGTAATTAGCCCGGGCGCCGGTTGCCACAATTAGCGCATGGGTTTCGACCTTCTGTCCCGCTGCACACCGCAAGGTGAATGGCTGCTGACTG
Source organism: Pirellulales bacterium (assembly GCA_025935855.1). Taxonomy (GTDB): domain Bacteria; phylum Planctomycetota; class Planctomycetia; order Pirellulales; family Lacipirellulaceae; genus Lacipirellula. The sequence continues at coordinate 3,066 of JAICUM010000553.1, forward strand.
AAGTCAACATCGACGACATCGTCCGTTTCGATCCGAGTCCCAAAGTTCCGCGCCTGCTTCCGCATCAAGTGCATCAGCTCGGGCCCGGAGCAACCTTCCTTGTGATGGATGTCGGCGAGCCATTGGTCTTCAGGGTCCAACGCGGACAACAGGTAGGCGCTCAAGTCGCCCTTGGGAAAACCGGGGTAGTTCTCCACCTCGGTGGTCAGCGCCA
>JAICUM010000497.1 GCA_025935855.1 Pirellulales bacterium
AGCTGCTCAATCTGCTGCTTGAGCGTCGTCATCTGCTCGGTAAACGCCTGCACGGCCGCCGTTCGCACCAAGGGGTTCAGGTCCTTCAGAGCTTCCTTGCGCTCGTCCGCGCTTTCCGTCGTCGCATAATGATCGAGCAGCTCGACTGCGGTGGCACGCACAATTTGCGGCGTCGTCTGCCTCTCCAGCAGCCGCTTGATTTCGTCCACCGCTTCAGGCTGCCGGCGATGCCCCGCCGCGAACGCGTGTGCATAGTGCGGATCGTCCGGCCGCTTCGGACCGTACCATTTCACCACCGCGTCGGCCGCCCACTTGGCGTCTTTCTCCGGTTCCTTGTGGCAGCGATTGCAGACATTCGGCGTCCCTAGCTGAACAGTCAAATCCGGCCGCGGCACGCGGATGCCGTGGTCCCGCCGGGCGTCGATTCCCATGTACACGCGCGTCGGCATGTGGCAGGTCACGCACTGTGTTTCGGCGGCTCCGGCCGACGCGTTCGGATGGTGATGATGTCCCGCCCCGTCGTACTTCCCCGGCTGATGGCACTGCGCACACAACCGATTTCCCTCGAACCGCAGTTTGAGTGAGTGCGGATCGTGGCAGTCGCTGCACTTCACCCCCCTGTTGAACATCTTGCTCTGCGTGAACGAGCCATACTCGTACACCTCGTCCAGAATTTGCCCGTCCTCGTAGTACAGCCCCGGCTCGAGCAGCGACGGCTGGAAGTAGTTCAGGAACTCATGCCCCGCGTGGTAATCCGCATGGATCTGCGTCCGCCGCGAATGACACGGCGCGCACGTCTCCATCTGCCGCTGCGTCGAGGCGTTCTTTAGCGTGTTGGTCAGTCCATAGCCAATACGGCGATCCCAAAACGGCGACATCTTCGTCGCCAGTTTTACGTGTACGCTTCCCGGCCCGTGGCACATCTCACAGCTCACGTCGTCCTCGTGATACGTCGAGTGGTACGTGTTCTTGGCCAGGTCGTAGTTCTTGTGGTAGTCCGTCACATGGCATTCGGCGCACATCGTGTTCCAGTTCTGGCCCAGGCCGGTCCAGTGCAGCGGGTCGTCCGGCTTGATCCGCTCATCCGCCGCGTCGGCCGGCGATACGTAGAACCACTTCTTGTTCTTCACGTCCCACGACACCCGCAGCACCTGAATCCGCCCGTCCGGAAACTCGACCATGTACTGCTGCAGCGGCCGCACGCCGAAGGTGTACTTCACCTCGTAGTCATGGTTCTTGCCGTCGGGCCCTTCGGCGTTAACCATGAATTTCTGTCCGTCCCGAAAGAATCGCGTCGTCTCGTCGAACCGCGTGAACTCGGCGTTGTTGAAGTCGGCGAGCACCGTCTTGTCGGTTGCCACGTCCATCGCGTTGTCGTGGTCCGAACCCGTCCACGCCGCCGCTTCACGCTGATGGCACTGGATGCACGATTGCCTGCCAACATACTCCGCCTTGGCCAGCGCCTCCGGCGGCTCAGAAATGTACCAGGCAGCGGCCGCCCAAGCCGAGAACACGGCCAGAACAACGACCAACCCCAGGGCAGGCCGGCGCAGTAATCGAGCGGAAAGCGGCATGAATCGCGGAGAATCGGCGACGAATCAGCCGCCAGGTAAGAGTCGCAGGCAGTGGAGACATTACCATTCTATCGGGACGCCAAAAAACTGCCCATGCTGGAACCCATGAGGGCTTAACCCTCGCGGCTTGCGATGCTGCGAGAAAGCCGCGTTGGCTCTTTTTCATGATTGAAATTGGCGCCGATATAGTGTATGTTAGTTCATGTTTCGGCGGGATTGAGTGCGCTTGCTACCAGCTCTGGCATTCACGGGAATAGGCATCTGTCTGCGTAAACGTCGTCCCGTTTGGGGACGATCGAAACGCTCGAAGATGATGCTGAACACTGAAGCCGCCGAGCTATTGTCAGTTGTCCCTCCAGGATGGGTGCCGGCTGATGTCCGCCTCTGCATGGCTACTGGTCGATTGCCAAGCCCAGAAAATGCCGGGGCATATAGCCGTACACAATGATTTTTGGACTTTTGGACTTTTTTCAGAAAATCCAAAACTCAATAAGCAAACATGAACGGAACGGTCAATCACCCCTTGTTTTCTCGAAGGATTCGCGCCGAGCGGATTCGCGCGCCAGGAGTTTTGAGCACAAAAACCGGGGCCCCCTGGTTTTTTGAGCACGTGACAAAAATCCAAAATACAGCCGAGTCGAGTTTTCTGCGGGAAATTTAAGCCAATGTGCACGCCGCTCCGCGGTTCCTTCCGCGCAAGCGCGTTCCAAAATATGATCAAAAGCTTGAGCCATGTTTCCCATCCACGATCGAAACTGTCCCTTCCAATGAAACTCTCCCGCCCTGCCCTTCCCGTCTTGGACCTTCTCACGCGCTTTCTGCCCGCTTGCGTCTTCGCGTTGTGCCTCTTCGCCAGCGATCGCAACGCTCACGCCGCCCCCGCGGGCAAAATCAAGCTCCCCCCAGGCTTCCGCGCCGAAGTCGTCTACACCGTCCCCCTCGACAAGCAAGGCTCCTGGGTCTCGCTCACCGTCGATGACAAAGGCCGCATCCTCGCCGGCGATCAGAACGGCAGCATCTATCGCGTCACGCCCTCTCCGCTCGGCGCCGACGAAGCCAAGACCAAAGTCGAAAAGCTCAAGACCACCGTCGGCATGGCCCACGGACTCCTGTATTACCACGGCCAGCTCTACGTCATGCAGAACGGCGACGTCGGCAGCTTCGGCTCCGGCCTCTACCGTCTGAAGGATACCGACGGCGACGACCAGTTCGACCACGTCGAGCAGCTTCGCGCCTTGGATGGTTACGGCGAGCACGGCCCTCACTCCATCATCCCCGCGCCGGACGGCAAGCACCTTTACATCTGCTGCGGCAACTTCACCCACGTGCCGCGCTACACGCACACGCTCGTCCCGCCGCACTGGGGCGAAGACCAGCTTCAGCCGCGCATGAACGACCCACGCGGCCATGGCGTGCAAGTGAAAGCCCCCGCCGGCTGGATCGCCCGCATCGACCTGGATGCCAAGGAGCTCGTCCTGGTGAGCGCCGGCTATCGCAACATCTTCGACATCGCCTTCAACGCCGACGGCGAGCTGTTCACGTTCGACTCCGACATGGAGTGGGACATCAACGCCCCCTGGTACCGCCCAACGCGCATTCTGCATGCCACCAGCGGCACGGACTTCGGTTTCCGCGCCGGCAACGGCCCCTGGCCGGCGTACTTCATCGACACGCTCCCCTCGGCCATCGACGTCGGCCCCAGCTCTCCGACCGGTATGACCTTCGGCGCCGGGACGAAGTTCCCCGCCAAATACCAGCAGGCCCTGTTCGCCGGCGACTGGAGCTACGGCAATATCTTCGCCTTCCACCTTCATCCGGAAGGATCGACCTACCGCGCCGAGATGGAACGCTTTGCCTCGGCGATGCCGCTTGGAGTGACTGATATGGTCGTCGGCAAAGACGGCGCTTTGTACTTCGCCGTCGGCGGCCGCGAGAGCGAATCGGCCCTGTACCGCATCGTGTGGGACAACGATACCGCTAAAACCGCCGCGGCAGCGGCTCCGCTAACGAAAACAACCAAAGTCGTAGCCACAGCGACGCCGGGCAAGTCTCCCAACGTGGCAGTCGCCGCGGCGCCGTCCGTCCACGCTGTTCTTTCACCCTCTGAAGCCCGCGAGCTCCGCCACAAGCTGGAAGCGTTCCATATCGACGGCGCCCCCGCCGACATGGAGCTCATCTGGCAAAACCTCGGGAACTCCGACCGCTTCATCAGCTACGCCGC
>JAICUM010000521.1 GCA_025935855.1 Pirellulales bacterium
AGGATCTTCGTGTGAACGTCGACGGTGTCGCCGATCGCGAAGCTCGTGATTTCTGCGGCCGGCTTGAGGCTGGATTGCTCGACGGCTTTGAGGATTTGCTGGCTCATCTGAATTAACCCTTTAACAGTGATTTGGATTATCCGCAGATGGCGCAGATAAACGCAGATTTTATTTCTCTGATTTCATCTGCGCAAATCTGCGTCATCTGCGGAAAATTGAATTGTTTTGAGTGCGGTTAAACCTAAAGGAGGTCGGGGCGTTTTTGTTTCGTTCTTTCTTGGCTGCTTTGTTCTCGCCAGCGGGCGATTTGTTGGTGGTCGCCGCTGAGGAGGACTTCGGGGACGGCCAGGCCGCGGTATTCGCGGGGTCGGGTGTATTGGGCGAATTCCAGCAGGCGGTTGCCGGTGGAAAACGAATCGTAGCGGCCACTATCTTCGTCGCCCAGCACGCCGGGCACAAGGCGGATCACCGCGTCGATCACGACCATCGCGGCCACTTCGCCGCCGTTAATGATGAAATCGCCGAGTGAAATCTCCTCTGGTTCCAGGATGTCGGTGACGCGCTGGTCGAACCCCTCGTAGCGGCCGCAGAGCAGGACGAGCCGCGGGTGGGCGGCCAGCTCCTCGACCAGCCGCTGGTTGAGCGGCCGGCCCTGCGGGGTGAGCATGACGACTCGGCCCGGCGCGGCTGCGAGTTGTTGGACCGCTTCGACCGACTCGACCGCGGGGCCGGGCATGATGACCATGCCGGGTCCGCCGCCGAAGGGGCGATCGTCAACGGAGTGGTGTTTGTCGGTGGCCCAATCTCGGATGTTGTGGAGGTGGACGGAAACGATGTGGTTCTGGATGGCGAGCTTCAGGAGGCTTTGGGTGAGGTAGCCGGTGAAGATCTCGGGGAAGAGGGTGAGGACGTCGAAGCGCATCTCGGTTCTCTTCCAGGCGAGCCTTTGGGTGAGCGAGGCTACTGCCGAGTCGTGCGCCGTGTACCCGCTTCGTGGCTCGGCGGGAGCCTCGCCCTCCCGGGGAAGCGGGCTCTCGCTTCGCCCTCACCCCGGCCCTCTCCCAGGGGGAGAGGGAGCCAGAAAAATCTTTCTTTAGCCCTCGCTTGGTTCGGCCGGGGCTTCTTCGGCGGGAGCCGCTTCGGCGGCGGCGGCTGCTTCCTCTTCCTTTTTGCGGCGCGAGGGGGCTGGCGGGCCGGGGTTGGGGATTTGCTTCGGGGCCTTCAGCCGGTCGAGGGCGGCTTTTTGTTGTTCGAGATGCGTGCCGTTGGGGCCGTACTTTTTGATGAGGACGGCGACCTTTTCGCTGGGCAGAGCGCCGACCGAGAGCCAGTGGGCGACGCGCTCGTTGTTCATGATGGCGCGGGCGTCGGTCTCCGGGACGGTGGGGTCGTAGGTGCCGAGCTCTTCGAGGACGCGTCCGTCGCGGGGGGCGCGTTTGTCGGTGGCACAAATGCGGAAAAAGGCGCGATGGGTGCGTCCCATCTTCTTCATGCGGATGCAAACCGCCACGATACACTCTCCTAAAATCGTTGAATGGCAAGCCGTTGCCGGCGTGCGGGTCCCGCCCGGACATAGTCTAGGGGTCAGACGGGAATCTCGTAGTTTGGCAGAGAGCGGGGGGATTTGGCAAGTGGGGGCGGCATGAAGATAGTGTCCTAACAGCGTGGAATGCCGATCTACCGGACGGCATACTTGAGGCAGGGTCAATTGCCCTAAATGCGGCGCTGAACCTTGCATCACCCATCCGCTCGTTCCCTCAATTTGGCAGGATGCGGCTATAAAGTCGGAGGAAGTGTTTACTTGCTGCCACATAGTTGGCCGAATGATTCGATCCGCGAATCTGATCGCTCCACCTGACCGGCCAGCGGGCGCGAAGCTTGGCGCAAGCTTCAACGCGGTCGGGATTCATTCGCGCCTTAAGGCTATTTTTTCGATTGCCGGATTCCAGTCGTAACGCGTACCCGACCGCGGTTGTCGATTTTGCGCAGCAAAAACGCGCTTCCAAAACGTTCTCGTGAAAAAAGCTTGACCCCCAGTTCGCCACTGGTAGTTTAGCTGTCGCACCAGTGATTTAGGCGGCGTTTTCGGCAACCCAGGAGCCTGCTAATGAAGACTTTAAACTTGGTTCTCTTCGCCTTATCGGCGGCGATCGTTATGTCCAGCGTTTCGCACGCGGCACTCTTATCCGACAACTTCAACACGGCTGCCTCAGCGGCCAACTATGTCGTCGTCAGCACAGACGTGACAAGTAGCTTTCCCACATACGCCTACGACTACAGCGTGATGGGCATTCCTTCGGCGCCGAGTTCTGGCGACGGTTCAACGAAAGGTTTGCGACTGGATGCAAACTTCAGCGGCACGCCTCAAGCGGAGGGAATCACACTGCACACGGTCCAGTCTTTTTCCGGCAAGTACACGGTGAAGTTCGACGCGTGGATCAACGTGAATGGACCGTTTCCTGATGGTGGCAGTGGTTCAACAAATTACCTCACTGCCGGCGTCGGCGGCGATGCGCTGACGAACAACTTCGTTGCCAATACAGGCGGCGGCGGCTGGACCGCTGTGAACGGCGAGAACGGAAGCGGTGTGGACTATCGGCTCTATAAAGATGCCAACCTGCAAGGCGTGGCCACTGGCCAATATGCCGCAGGCACGGCGTCGAATGCCCGCAATGGTTTGAACGGCTGGTATGATCAGTACGGGAATGTTGACGTGAGTAACTTTCCTGTGCAGGGCGTGAACAATGGCGGCCCAGCGCAGCAGAACGGCACGAGCTCCAAAGGTTCATTTGGCATGGCTTGGCATCAGGTGATGCTGGTCGTCGATTCGACGGGGGGATCCGGTGGAGCGCCCTTAGTGGCCTGGAGTGCCGATGGATTGCCCCTCGGCACGCTGGACGCGGGACTAAACGGGGCGTTCAACGCGAACGGCCGGGTGACACTGGGTTATTCGGACCCAACGACCAATCAATCGGACAACCCGCCGCTCAGCTTTGTGTTAATCGACAATCTGCGAGTTACTCCCGAGCCCGCCTCGCTGGGAATGCTCGGCCTCGCGCTAGTCTCCGCATCGATGCTAAGGCGTAAGAACGCTCGCTGATGCATCGACAAAAGGGTTTTACTCAAAGTCGCCCGCAAGTTCATACGTGCGGGCGACTCCTTTTCTCGCGATTGTCAGCCTTCGATGGCGTAAGCTCGCCGGAATCGAAAAGAGCCCACAAGGCTGGCGAGGAGTAGCAGCAGCGTGGAAGGCTCGGGGACGGCGGCGGCGTTCGCGGTTTGATTGGCGATGTCAGCCGAGATGGCGGCGTCGAACGCGGCGGTGGACGGCGGCGTTTCGCCGAGTTGCCGCTGCCAGGCGAGGAAATCGGCGCCGGTGAGTGGGCCGTCGGTCGCGGCGGAATCGGTGGCGCCGGGCAGTACGGAGCCGAAGGAGGTCGTCCAGGCCGCGAGGTCGTGAGCATCGACCTGGTCGTCGGAATTGAAGTCGGCCTTGGGTCTCAGGTGGGCCAGGGCGTTGAGTTGATAGTCGA
>JAICUM010000306.1 GCA_025935855.1 Pirellulales bacterium
GCTGCCGACCAACCACGGCCAGTCCTGCGTCATGCGGCTGTTGGACAAGGACAACATCAAGATCGGCGTCCGGCAACTCGGCTTGTCCGAACGTGATTTTAAGGTCTTCCGCAACCTCATCCGCCGCCCCAACGGCATTCTGCTCGTCACCGGCCCGACCGGTTCCGGCAAGACGACGACGCTGTACGCGGCGATGAACGAACTGAACCGGCCGGACCGCAAGATCATCACCGCCGAGGATCCGGTCGAGTACTATCTCCCCGGCGTAAACCAGGTCGAGGTGAAGCACACGATCGGGCTGGACTTCGCGAAGATCATCCGGTCCATGCTGCGGCAGGCGCCGAACATCATTCTCGTCGGCGAGATGCGCGATCACGAAACGGCCTCGATGGGCATCCAGGCGTCGCTCACGGGCCACTTGGTGTTCAGCACGCTCCACACCAACGACGCTCCGGGCGCGATCACCCGGATGGTCGATATCGGCGTCCCGGCGTACCTGGTGGCCGGCAGCGTCATCGGCGTGCTGGCTCAGCGTCTGGTGCGCGTCGTCTGCACGAAGTGCAAACAGCCCCACCAGCCCACCCAGGCGCAGCTCGACGCCGCAGGCATCACGCCGGAACAGGCCGCCAGCGCCAGCTTCATGAAGGGCGTCGGCTGCTCGCATTGCGGCAAGAGCGGCTACCGCGGCCGTCTCGGCATCTATGAGCTGATGACGATGACGTCGAAGGTTCGCGAACTCGCCTTCGCCGGCGCCTCGACCCAGGAGATTCGTAAGGCGGCCGTCAAAAACGGCATGAGCACGCTCTACCAGGATGGCCTGTACAAAGCGATGGCCGGCATTACGACGCTCGAAGAAGTCTTCCGCGTCGCCAAACGCGAACAGATCGACTGAGCGGCTTTAGCTCGCCGAGCCAGAATGGCTCGCCTATATAGCCCGGCCATCCTGGCCGGGCGAGTTACAAACGCAGCCTCTCATTGTCGTCGATCCTCCCCGCTCGTGTCCCAGCCTTATCCTGAGCGGGAAACAACGGGGTAATCCAGTCATACGGGTCCGCTGGCAATCCGATTCGTCGATTGTGATCGCGAACATATTCAATCGCGTTTACCAAATGAGACTCAGAAAAGATGAAGACTGGAAACCGCCCCGCCGTCCAAACGGTCCGCGGAACCGAAATAGCCCGGCCATTCTGGCCGGGTATTTGTCCGGCCAGAATGGCCGGGGTATTTAAGAGCTTTCGCCGATAGTTCAGCACTTCCATCGACGCCCGCCGTTTCAACCTCGCAATAACATCCTTGACGTCCTCGTCCAGCGGTCCAAAGACCAAATGAACGTGCATCGATTGAACGGTCGCCGAGAAAACTAGGTGATGACGTTCCTTGACGATTGAGCCAAACGCGTTTGCAACGATCTCTACTTCACTCTTCGAGAAACGAACCGCCGAGCCGCTCATCATCCCTTCAATTTCAGCCCTCAAGAATGGGTCGGGGCCAATCAGTTTTCCGTCTTTCCAAGATCCGCGTGGATCGCCGTGCAGCCATGTTCCGTGGGTGGTGGCAGACCAGTGAAGGCCGAGGGTTCGTTCCACGCGGCGAAGCGTATTTCGGCGTCTTGCTTCTGTCTAGCGGGCCGAGCGATAGAAGTCGCACGCCTAGCCAGGATGGCTCGGCTATATAGCCCGGCCATCCTGGCCGGGAATTGAGAAACCCCCTGAAATACTTGAGTTTACGCCGCTACCCCGCCATAATGAGTAGTCGGCGGAGCGTGCCGCGAATGCGCGCGTGGGGCCGCGATTCGACGCGCGTGTTTGGAACGCCGCGCTTCGGCCGATGGTCGCTTGCCGCCGCTTGTCCACGGGGAAGAGGCTCCGAGCCGGTGCGCGGCATCGCGAATGAACCGCCGCGCGCAGCACTCGGGAAATATCCATGGGAACTATTCTGATCGACAAGCTGCTCTCTGCTCAGGTGAAGCAGGGCGCCAGCGACCTTCACATCTCCGTCGGCCAGCCGCCGGTGCTCCGCTTGCACGGCCGCCTGCAAAAGCTCAAGACGAAAGTCCTCGAGCCGGCCGACACGATGGGCCTGATGAAATCCATCACGCCCGATCGCTGCCAGCAGGAATTCCAGGAAACCGGCAGCGCGGACTTCGGTTTTGCCTTCGGCGATCAGGCGCGGTTCCGCGTCTCGATCTTCCGCCAGAAGGGCAACGTCTCGATGGTGCTGCGGCAGATTCCGGTCAAGCTCATGTCGATGGACGACCTGGGCCTGCCGCCGATTTTCAAGGGGCTCATCACGCGGCCCCGCGGGTTGATCCTCGTCACCGGTCCGACCGGCTCCGGCAAGAGTACCTCGCTCGCCGCGATGGTGGACGAAATCAACAACACGCTCGACCACCACATCATCACGATCGAGGACCCGATCGAGTTCTACCACACGCACAAAAAATCCACGGTGAACCAGCGCGAGGTCGGCGTGGACGTCACGTCCTTCGCTGAAGCCATTCGCCGCGCCTTGCGGCAGGACCCGGACGTGATCCTCGTCGGCGAAATGCGCGACCTGGAAACGATCGAAGCGGCAATCACCGCCGCCGAAACGGGCCACGTCGTGTTCGGCACGCTGCATACCTCCAGCGCCGCCGGCACGATCAACCGCATCATCGACGTCTTCCCCGCCCACCAGCAGGATCAGATCCGCACCCAGCTCGCCACGGCGATCATCGGCATTCTCGCCCAGCAGCTGCTGCCGCGCGTCGGCGGAGGCCGCGTCGCGGCGTTCGAGACGCTGGTGGTGACGCCGGGCATCGCCAACCTGATTCGCGAAAACAAGATCTTCCGCATCACCTCCGCGATTCAAACCGGCTCGAAGTACGGCATGCAGCTCCTGGACGATCACCTGTTCCAGCACTGGCGGCGGGAGGTGGTCACCAAGGAAGACGTCCTCGCCAAAGCGAACAGTCCCGACGACCTCGCCAAGCGCATCGCCTCCGCCGAACGCGGAGTGTTCGACGAACCAAATGCTCCCAGCGAGGGCGCCGCGTAATTCGCCGAGCCAGAATTGCTCGGCTCTATAGCCCGGCCATTTTGGCCGGGCGATCGAATCAACTCTTGAACCTTTGACTTCTCGCACCGTTCATGCCCCAACGTCGCATCGGACAAATCCTGGTTGACCTCGGCTACATCAACGATGAGCAGCTTGAGCTGCTCCTCGACGAGCAGCAGCAGCGCCCCGGGCAGTTGCTCGGCCAGGTCGCGATGGACATGGGCCTCATCAACGACGACCAGCTCGCCCAGGCCCTCGGCGAGCAGCTCCACCTGCGCGTGGTCTCGATCGGCGATTTGCACATCGAAAAGCCGGTCCTGGAAATGGTCACTGAGCCAATGGCTCAGATGTACCGCATCATCCCCACCGAGTTCGATGGCCATACGCTGTCCGTCGCGATGTGCGACCCGCAGAACCTGGCCGTTCAGGATGAGCTGCGGACGTTCCTCGGCCATAACATCCGCGTCGTCGTGGCCACTGAGCCGGCGATGCTTCGGGCGCTGGAGCGCTACTACGGCGAGAACACCGAAAGCGTCGAAAGCATCGTCCAGGCCCTGGAGGAAGACGCCGACCTGGCCGCCGCCGCTGCCGCGGCCGCGAGCGGATCGGTCGATCTCACCAGCGTCGAGGCCCTCGCCGACAGCGCCCCGGTGCGCAAGCTGCTGAACATGGTCCTGCTGCTGGCCATCAAGGACCACGCCAGCGATTTGCACTTCGAGCCGTTCGAGGACGAGTTCCGCATCCGCATCAAGGCCGACGGCGTGCTGTACGAAATGGTCCCGCCGCCGCGGCACTTGGCGTTCGCCATCACCACCCGCATCAAGGTGATGGCCAACCTCGACATCGCCGAGCGCCGCCTGCCGCAGGACGGCCGCATCGAGCTGACCGTCGGCGGCCACCCCGTCGATCTCCGCGTCAGCGTGCTCCCGACCATGTTCGGCGAAAGCGTCGTTATGCGGGTGCTCGACCGCTCGGTCGTCTCGCTCGACCTGAAGAACGTGGGCATGAACGACAAGACGCTGGCGAAGTTCCGCGAGGTCATCGTCAAGCCAAACGGCATCGTGCTGGTCACCGGCCCGACCGGCTCCGGAAAAACGACCACGCTTTATTCCGCGCTGAACGAGCTGAACTCGATTCACGACAAGCTCATCACCACCGAGGACCCGGTCGAATACGACATGGACGGCATCATCCAGGTGCCGATCGACGCCTCGATTGGCAACACATTTGCCCATTGCCTCCGCTCGATCCTCCGGCAGGACCCGGACAAAATCCTGGTGGGCGAAATCCGGGACCTGGAAACCGCCGAAATCGCCGTCCAGGCCTCCCTCACCGGCCACATGGTGTTCAGCACGCTCCACACGAACGACGCCCCAAGCACTATTACGCGCCTGAAAGACATGGGCGTCCCGACGTTCCTCATCACGGCCACGGTCGAGTCCATCCTCGCCCAGCGGCTGGTCCGCCGAGTCTGCATGAAGTGCCGCGAGGAGCACGTGCCGACGAAGGAAATGCTCGACGACCTGGAGCTGACGGCCGCCGATCTGAAGGGAAAGAAATTTTATCGTGGCTCTGGCTGCGAAACGTGCAACAATACAGGGTATAAGGGAAGAGTCGGACTATTCGAACTGATGATCATGAACAACGAGCTGCGTGATATGATCATGCGCAACGCCTCGACCGACGAGTTGCGCCTCGCCGCCGAGCGCGCCGGCATGATCACCCTCCGCAAGGCAGGTCTGAAGGCCTGCTTCGAGGGCACGACGACCGCCGAAGAGGTGATTCGCGAAACGATTTTGGAAGCATAGTGGACAGGGGCCAGTCGCCAGGGGGCCAGTAAGATTTCAAGGGTTTTCAACTGGCCACTGACTACTGGCCACTGACCACTGCCGGCTAGGGGCGCCAAACGGGACTACAAGTATGCCCACCTTCCAATTCGAAGCCATGGATTCGACCGGCGCGGAGATCAAGGATGTGATCGACGCCGCCACCGAGGAAGATGCGCAAGCCACCATCCGCTCGATGGGGTACTTCGTCACGAAGATCTCCGTCAAAAAGAGCCGGAAGAAAGCCGAATCCACCGGCGCCAAAAAGAAACGCCGCTTCGTCTTCGGCGGCGTCAAGTCGAAGCACCTCACCGCCTTCACCCGCCAGCTTTCCATTTTGCAGGACGCCGGCCTGCCGATTCTCCGCTCGCTCCGCATCCTCTCCGATCAGGCGAAGCCGGGCCGCCTGAAATACTCGCTCGAAGACACCTGCGAAGCCATCGAGGGCGGCGACACGCTCTCCGAAGCCATGGCCAAGTCGCCCAAGTGCTTCGACCGCCTGTACGTGAACATGATCAAGGCCGGCGAGGCGGGCGGCGCCCTCGAAGTCATCCTCCAGCGCCTCGCCGACTTCAAGGAACGAGCCGAGTCCCTCAAGCGAAAAGTCAAGTCCGCGATGATCTACCCGGTCGTCGTCGTCACGGTCGCGGTGGGCATCTTGACCTTCATCATGATCAAGATCGTCCCCGCGTTTCAGGACATCTTCGAGGACTTCGGCCTCACCCTGCCGAAGATGACCCTCTACCTCATCGCCGTCGCCAACTGGTGCCAGAACTACTGGTATCTCATCCCGGGCATACCGGTGTGCATCTGGCTGATGGTGAAGCTCATCCGCAAGTTCCGCGCGGGCCGCATGGGCTGGGACCAGTTCGTCGTCAAGGTGCCGATCTTCGGTAACCTCATCGAGAAGAACATCATGGCCCGCACCTCGCGGACCCTCGGCACGCTGATCGCCTCGGGCGTGCCAATCCTCGAGGCCCTGAACATCACCCGCGAGACGGCCGGCAACGCCATCTTCGAAAAGATGTTCGCCAAGATCAGCGAGCGGATCCGCGAGGGCGACGCCATTGCCGCCCCGATGAAGGAATACTCCCGCCTCAGCTTCCACCCGGTGGCCGCCTTCTTCTGGTTCTGCTTCA
>JAICUM010000296.1 GCA_025935855.1 Pirellulales bacterium
CACTGAATTGACCCAATTCGGAGCCGACCTGCCCGACTCGCCCGGCGATCTTTCCGCCCAACACGATCATTACCTCTACGGGACTCCGAAGAGGTAGTTGGGCGACATGACTATTTACTTTGCCGACTCCTCATTTTGGATCGCACTCGTCGATCGACGGGATGCGTATCATGCATCCGCCGTCGAATGGTCGCTCAAAATTAGCGGCCGGATAGTGACGACCCAAGCGGTGCTGCTTGAAACAATCAACACGTTTTCCAAGGTCGAATGGCGGCCCAAGGTCATTGCGTTAATCGACCATCTCGAGCGCCGCGATGATATTGAGATCCTTTTCTTCTCCGACTCGCTATGGAAACGCGGTTGGGATCTGTTCTGTCAGCGTCCCGACAAGGCATGGAGTCTGACGGACTGTGTCTCATTCGAGGTGATGAGGGAGCGCGGAATAACGAACGCGTTGACGGCTGACTCACACTTCCAACAAGCGGGATTTCGCGCTCTGTTTGTCGAACCGGGTTGACGGCTATAAAGCAGTCCCACAGTTCTCCCGCCGTTCATCGAGCCCCGCCAACAACGTCGGCGAGGAATCACCCTCGCAGTCGAAGTTCTTCGCCCTTCTTCTCCTCCCCTCTTTGCGACCTCTGCGACCTTCTGTTCCCGTCATTCAAATTGACGAACAAAGGGCGCAGAAGTCGCAAAGATCCGGAAAGAAAACGTGCAAGTGCAGCGCAAAAAAATAGCCCCGACCTAGCTAGGTCGGGGCTAGTTGAGTCTCCGTCAAAAGTTCTTACACCTTCGGTATCCGCATCGAGTAGAACGATCGCCACACGAAGATCAGCGCGATCGCCAACATGCCGGCGCCGACCCAGGGCGTGTAATCCTGGCCGCCGCCGTTAACGGCCGCTTCCTTGATCTGCACCGCGATCTCGACCGCCAACAGGCCGAATAGCGTCGAGAACTTGATAATCGGGTTCAGAGCCACCGAGGTGGTGTCCTTGAACGGATCGCCCACCGTGTCGCCCACGACTGTGGCCGCGTGCAGGTCGGTCCCCTTCTCCTTCAGGTCCACTTCGACCAGCTTCTTGGCGTTGTCCCAGGCGCCGCCGGCATTTGCCATAAAGATGGCCTGGAACAAGCCGAAGATGGCGATGGAAATCAAATACGCGACGAAGAAGTTCGGATCGAAGAACGCGAACGCCAGCGTAATGGCCATCAGCGTGATGAAGATGTTCCACATTCCCGCTTGGGCGTACTGCGTGCAAATCCGGACCACCGTGATCGAATCGTTGATGTCGGCCGAGGCCTTGTTCAGGTTCATGTTCTTCTTGATGAACTCGACCGCCCGGTAGGCGCCGGTAGTCACGGCTTGCATCGAGGCGCCGCAGAACCAGAAGATCACCGAGCCGCCGCACATGAAGCCCAGGAGTACGGGCGCGTCCGTCAGGCTCAAGTGCAACAGGCCCTTTTTGCCTAACAGCAGGATGATCGCGAAGATCATCGTCGTGGCGCCGACAACCGCCGTGCCGATGAGCACCGGCTTGGCCGTCGCCTTGAACGTGTTGCCCGCCGAGTCGTTCGCCTCCAGGTAGTGCTTGCCCTGATGGAAGTCAGGCACGAAGCCGAAGTCCCGTTTGATCTCCTCCTTGATGCCGGGAATGCTTTCGGTTTGCGCGAGCTCGAAGATCGACTGAGCGTTGTCCGTCACCGGGCCGTAGCTATCGACCGCGATGTTCACCGGACCCATGCAGAGGAAGCCGAACGCCACCAGGCCGAAGGCGAAAATCGAACCGACGCCCACCAGATCGACCTGAGCCAGTTCCTCCTTGATGCGGTCGCGGGTCGGCGCCTCGAGCGAATCCAACGTGGCGGATGTCGGCACGGGCCGCGCCTCTTCGGTCGCCAGGGGCTCAGCGGCGATCTCCTCCTCGCTCTTGCGGAGCTCCCGTTGGATTTTCTGCCGAGTTTCAAAATCCAGCTTCTCAAGCGCGACCGAGCGAGCTGGCGCTAACTGCACGCGCATCACCTGGTCGAGTCCTATGCGGCTGACGAAAAACGCCCCCGCCATCAGGCTCATAATCAGGATGCCATTCCAGAAGGCGCTGAAATAGCCGGCCACCAGACCGGACAGGATCGTCAGCGACGTGCCGCCCTCGCGGGACGCGATGACAATTTCCTCGACATGCTTTGAATGGGAGCTGGTAAAAATCTTCGTAAATTCCGGAATCAGCACCGCCGCCAGCGTGCCGCAACTGATGATCGTCGCCAGTTGCCACCATAGTTGGTGGGTTTGCGCGTCGGGAACGCCCTCCACGGTCAGGTCGCGAAGCAGCAGCCAGCTCATGGCATAGGAGGTGGTAATACAAAGGACTGAGGCGATCCAGATGAGCCGGGTCAGCGGCGCCTCGAAGTCGATTTCCTTCTTGCCGCGATACTGGCTTTCGGAAATGGCCTGGTTAATGAAGTAGCTGACGCCCGACATGAAGTCCATCAGGAACCGCATGGCGAAAATCCACACGATCAGCTTGGCCTGCAGGTCCGCGTGCGTCTTCGGGATGGCCAGCGTGATGAACGTGATCAGCGCGACACCCGTCACGCCGTAGGTTTCAAAGCCGTCGGCCGTCGGGCCGACCGAGTCGCCGGCATTGTCGCCCGTGCAGTCGGCAATCACGCCCGGATTGCGGGGATCATCTTCCTTCACGTTGAAGACGATCTTCATCAGGTCCGAGCCGATGTCGGCGATCTTCGTGAAAATGCCGCCCGCGATTCGCAGCACCGAGGCGCCGAGCGATTCGCCAATAGCAAACCCAATGAAGCAATAGCCGACGATATTCCGCGGAACGAACAGCAGAATGACGACCATCATCACCAGCTCGAGCGAAATCAAAAACAGGCCGATCGACATGCCGGCCCGCAGCGGGATGTTCACCACGTCCCACGGCTCGCCGCGCAGCGAGGCAAACGCCGTGCGTGCATTGGCGTAGGTGTTCAGCCGAATGCCATACCACGCCACCGCATAGGAGCCCGCCATGCCGATGATCGAGAACACCAGAACCAGGACGGAGGTGTTCACCGTCTCGCCTTTCAGGCCGATGAAGTAGTACGTCATGGCGGCGCCGATCAGGACGAACAGCGCCAACAAGAATTTGCCCTGTTGGATGAGATAGGTCTTGCAGGTCTGGAAGATAATCTCGGCGATGTCGAGCATCGACTTATGCGCCGGTAGCTTGGCCACTTGGCCTCGCAAAAAAAGGCTGATGCCGAGCGTCCCGCAGATGACCAGGGCGCCGTAGGCCAGCAGGTTCCACGCGCTGATTTGCGAGCCGAATAGGTCGAAGTGCCCCGCGTGCAAATCGGGAATCGCGAGGTCGGCTTCGCTCGCCATCAGCGGCGCCGCGTTCAGCAGCACCAGAGCCGCCCCGAACAACAGCGGCTTGAGCCGCCCGAACCATTGCCACCACGAAGCCCGCCGAGAATCGCCGCTGGTCGGCTGTGCGTCGCCAGTTTGATTCGCCTGCATGTACCGCTACCCTTTCGTATTACTTGTCCGAACGAAGTCCAAGTGCGCCGAATTGACGCGTGAAGCGCGGCCGCACCGCCCGTTGCGGCAGCCGCGAGCATGACAAAGCCATGCGGCTCGGGCGACCGCACAAGCGGCGGGCGTCGAGCCAGCGAGCCGCCCAATTTACGCGAAAAACGGTCCGTTGCCTACCGCTGTCTCCGGCCTGTTTCCGCCGGATTTTGTCGATTTCCCAGCGGCCTTTCGAGCAGGGCTTCAAACCGCTCCGCATCCACGGCCATCTGAATGTTGTTGAACAGCAGGTACGACGGACCGTCCGGCAGCCGCTGGCGAATCGTCGCCAACTCGGCCTCCGAATACGGATGATTGTAGTTGTATCGGTAACCGCCGCGCGCCTCGCCATGCAGCCGCAGGTACGCCGGCCTGCCGCAAACGCTCGCTCGCTCGAGCGGATCGACCACGTGGATCAGATCGAGCTCACGGCAAAGAGCGTCAATAAGTTCGTCGGTCCAGCTCGCATGCCGCGGCTCCCACGCAATGTGCATCGCGTCACGATCGATCCACTGGAAGAACGCCTTGAGGCGAGATACGTGCTCCTCCGAAGCGTCGAACTTCGGCGGGCATTGAAAGACGACAAATGCAGCTTTTAGAGCGAGCGCGATTTGCCGCGTCGTCTCCCAGGCCGCACGCACCGTCGGCGTGTCCGCAAAGTTGCCGCACTCCGCTTGCTCCTCAGCGGTGAATTTCGTTCGCCGATACGTCGGACTGCTGCACGGATGCGTAATTGCCTGAAACGCTTTCACCGTGAACTGGAAATCCTCCGGCGCCTCGCGCCGCCAACGCTCGACCGTCTTCAACTGCGGCGGCCAGTAAAACGTCTGCTGCACTTCCAACAGCCGGAACCGCTCGAACAGCTTCGCCTGCGGCAGGCAGAATCCGCACACGCCGACGTGCATGTTTCCGGTCATGGCCTGCCGCCGGCTCGCGCGAGCATGAGCACTTGCAGCGAGCCGAAGAAAAAGTTCGGCCGGCGCGGCAGGTAGTCCTTCGAATCGCGGTCGGCCAGTCGCTTAAGCCGCTCGCGGTTCGCCTCGCTTAGTCGCTCGCCCACGCGCTCGATGAGATTCTTTAGGTAAAGCTCGATGTACTGCTCCAATGCTTCGCTCGGCTGCTGTCGATGGATGAACACATATTCTCGGGTGAACTCGGTAAAGCCGGCGCCTTCCACCAGCCGCGGCGCGAACCGCGGAAAGTACGTGCCGATGTAGCTGTCCTCGCTACCGATCTCACGATGCTCGGCCTGCCGCACGGCAAGCTCCAAGTCCGGCGGCCACGAGAGCATGATCGAATGAATGTTGTCCGTCTCCAGAATCGAGAGCACGCCGCCCGGCTTCAGCACGCGATGGAATTCGCTAAGCACGTGCGGGATGTCCGGATAACTCTGCATGCTGTGAAACGAACAGATCGCATCGAGGGCGCCGTCGGTAAATGGCAGCCGATTTACGTCGCCTTCGACGAGCCGAACGCGGCCTTCGTCAAGTTGTTCTTTCAGCCGCCGCTCCGCCGCCTGCAGATAGGCCGGCAATGTATCGAGACCAATCGCCTCGCCCTGCGGCAGCCGCTCGGAGAGCAGCTTGGTAAAGAACCCGTCCCCGCAACCGGCGTCCAGCACGCGCTCACCGCCCCGCAGCGGCAGCTTGCCCATGAGCCGCCGAAAGTCATCGACGAGCGCCTGGTGCATCGCGTCGAGCCGCTCGGCGTAGTCCGGTATGTCCCTTTCCATGGCCGGCCCGAAAGGCAACTCGTGTGCCCGTTCGCCAAGTGTAGCCCTCTCGCTCCAACGAGATGACTACTACTCTTGCTGGTGGTCGAACTCGGCGGCGCCCGGCACTACAATGACGTGGCGTATCAACACGGCCGCCTTCGCCACGAACTTCTGGAGCCTCGCCATGACTCTCAAATCGCTCGCCATTTGGTTGTGCCTCCCCGCGCTCGCCGTCGCCGCCGAGGAAAAAGGCGACAAGGCGGTGCATCTGAAGCCCGGCGACAAGGCCCCGGCGTTCCAGGCCAAGACCGACGAAGGCAAGACCTGGAAATCTGCCGACCACGTCGGCAAGAAAATCCTCGTCGTTTACTTCTACCCCGCCGACTTCACCGGCGAAAAGGCGGCTGCACGGCGCAGGCCTGCGGTTACCGCGACGCGCTGAAGGACCTGAAGCGTGACGACGTCGAGGTCGTCGGCGTCAGCGGCGACTCGGTCGAGAACCACGAGAAGTTCAAGAAAGAGCACGACCTGAACTTCACACTGCTCGCCGACGAAGACGGCAAGATCGCCAAGGCCTTCGGCGTGAAGATGGGCCCAGGCGGCGTCTTCGAGTGGACCAGCCCCAAGAGCGGCAACAAGCTCTCGCTCAAACGCGGCGTGACCGAGTCTCGCTGGACGTTCGTCATCGACCGTGACGGCCGCATCGCCTACAAGGACGAAAAGGTGAAGGCCCCCGAAGACGCGAGCAAAGTGCTCAAGGCAATCGCCAAACTCGAAAAACGCTAATCGCGAACCGCGGCGTGCCATGCCCACGGAGGTCTTCCGACGTGGGCATGTTCGTCTGTCATTCCATGCCCACGCCGACCCAGGGGTGCCACTGGCATTTTGCCAGTGAGAAGTGCCAAG
>JAICUM010000723.1 GCA_025935855.1 Pirellulales bacterium
GGCCGCCTTCCCGAGACTGCTCATCAAAGCCGTGGCACTGGAAGCAATTGTCCGAAAGTATCGGCCGGACATCGCGAAGATAGTCGGGCGCGTCGGTCCGCTCTGCTAAAGCGCCGGCAGCGAATACGAGAACCGCGCCGAGAGCCGCCGTCGAGGTGAATCGCGTCATAAAAACAAGCTACCCATCGACCACAAGATTGCAAACGCGAAGTTGCAAAATTGCACAGATTCCCTACAAAGTTTGTTTGCGATTTGCATGATCCGTTGCTAATTTGCTTTCATGCGCGTCACGCTCAAAGAAGTCGCGAGAAAAGCCAAGCTGTCCATCAGCACGACCTCGCGTGCTCTGAACGGACATCCCGCGATTAGCCAAGAGACGACGGCCCGCGTGAGAAAGATCGCCGGCGAGTTGCGTTACCACCCAGTGCGTTCACATCGCCGCGCCGCGTCGGCCATCAGCAGCATCCTCGCTGGCCGCGAAATCGGCGTCATCTCGCTCGGGCTCGATCGTTCGCTGGTGACGATGCCCGTGATCGCGGGCGCCTTCCACGGCGCTGAAGACGCGCTGACTGAGGCCGGGGCGCGTGTGCAGCTCATCCACATGCCGGACCTCGCGCAGCTTCCGCGCGACTTCAAGCCTGAGCGCCTCGAAGGCCTGATCCTGACCGGCCCGATGGTGAAGCAATTCGAATCGGCTTCTCAAACCACGGCGATCGCTCACCTAAAAAAGCTGCCGTCCGTGTGGGTCATCGGCGAACCTCCCGGCGCCTGGGGCGACGCGGTGGTCGCCGACGACTTCGCCATCGGCGCCGGCGCCGCCGAGCAACTCGTGGCGCGCGGCCACCGGCATTTGGCGTTTCTCAATCCCGTGCCGGACAACTTGTTGTTCGCCAGGCGCGAAGACGGATTTCTCTCCGCGGCTCAGCGGCTGGGCGCCACGGTCACCTGCTATTGCGAGGCGCCCACGATCGGCTGGCCAATACCGCTGCAGGCGCCTGGTTCAAGCTACGACGTGGTCGAAACGCTGATCGAACAGCTCTTGGCGAGCAAGCCGCGCCCGACCGCGGTCTTCGCCGCGGCCGATAGCGTAGCCGCGCTGGCCTATTGTGCCTTGGGGGTGCGCGGGCTACGCGTCGGCCACGACATCAGCATCATCGGCGGCAACAACACGCCGGGGCTGCTGTCGGTGCCCTACCCGCATTTGGCGACGTTCGACATTCACGCACGAAAAATCGCGGCGCTCGCTGTCCGGCAACTGGCGATTCAGATCGCCGAGCACTCCCGGCCTAAGAACCTCCCCGCGCTCATGCCGTACACGACCTGCCAGCTCGTCGTGAAGCCTACATTCCTGTCAGGTGATTCTATTTGCGACCTTCGCGCCGCGAATGTAGAACGTAACGGCCACGCCTCGCTCAACGGAGGCGCCCGACAGGTCATTTGACTTCAGCTAATCTCGACGAAGGCGTTGGGCCCAGTCGGCGCCAAATGCCAATCGTCTTTTCCGACTTGGTGACTTCTCCCTGTGATTCTTTCTGGAAGGTGCGACATGAGAAAACTTGCGAGAACCTTGGGCGCTGTTTGCATTGCCGCGGGCGGCGTTCTGCTCATTTCCTCACGGGCGCTCGCCGTAGATACGGTGGCGGATTGGGTTGGGGAGAACACGAACGCTTCAAACAACACCTTTACGGTGGTGACAACCGGCAACAATTATGGAATTATTTCCAATACGTCCGTCGGCGGCGCCGTCCAAAGCAAGATCAACTTTGCCCCGGAAGGATTCGCCAACAACAACGCCCCGCACATCTATCTGGCCGACTCCACCTTGGTGGACGGCGACGGCAATTCGCTGCCGCTCGACTTTACCTCGACGCTGCACATGAGCGGCACGATTACGTTCAGCTCGCCAACCGCCACGGAACCGAATTTCTTCTTCGGCTGGTACAGCGGCGATCACACCGGCCATCGGATTGGTTTGGGCGTCTCGAATGCCGTGGAAGCGCCCTTTACGGCCGAGCCGGGTTTCCTGCGGGTCGATTTGGGTTATGGCAGCAGCCCGAGCAAGTTCTACTATGTCACCGGCGACGGCACGAGCA
>JAICUM010000823.1 GCA_025935855.1 Pirellulales bacterium
GGCCACGAGAATAAAGGGGAGCGTCCAAGGCCGCTCGCCCATGGATGAACGCTCGCCGCTACCGCCTGTGCCCACCGCGTCAGTTTCCATAGAATGCCAACATACTCTCTCGCGAATCGCCCCGAAATCTTTCCGCCCGATCGCGGCGAAGGACGACGCCGATGCCAGACAGCTCGATGTTTCAGCTTGAGTGGCCGATGGCCGACGTGGCCGTGTTGTCGATCAACGACCCGGAGAAGGGCGCCAATGTGCTGTCACGCGCCGCGCTCGCGGCGTTCGAGCAGCACCTAGCCGCGCTAGAAAAGCGAGCGGGACTTGTCGGCCTGATCATCCGCTCGACCAAACCCGGCAATTTCATCGCCGGCGCCGACCTACGCGAGTTCGTCGCCGATCTCGATGCGCCCGCGGAAAAAGTCGCCGAGATTTCGCGCCGTGGGCAGCAGCTCTTTGGCCGGCTGTCGAAAACGCCGTTCGTTACCGTGGCGGCCATCGACGGCGTCTGCCTCGGCGGCGGCAGTGAGCTGGCCATGTGGTGCGACCGCCGCATCATGGCGGCCAACGACAAGACGAGCTTCGGCTTCCCCGAGGTCAAGCTCGGCCTGTTCCCCGGTTGGGGCGGCACGGCCCGCACGCCGCGCATCATCGGCCTGAGCAACGCGGTGGAATTGATCTGCGGCGGCGAGCCGATCGATGCGAAGGCGGCGTATGCGATGGGGTTGGCGGACGACGTGGTCGGAATGCGGAATGAAAAAGGCAGCGGAGGCAATCAATCCGCCATCGACCCGCTTCTTGATGCAGCGTTGCGACTCGTTCGCGCGGAGCAGCGGACCAAGAAGTATCTCGATGACCGCCGCCGGTGGTCGGCGCCGATTGACATGAGCGAAACGGAGCTCGGCTTTCTCGGCGCCACGGGCAGCGCCTACATCCAGGGCCAAACCAAGGGCCACTACCCGGCGCCGCTCGCCGCGCTGGAAGTGCTGCTTGGCGCCGCGGGCGTTGACATCGATGCCGCTTGCCAGTTGGAAACCGAAGGCTTCACTCCGCTGTTTGGCTCGCCGGTCAACCGCGCGCTGCTCAACGTTTTTTTTCTGCAAGACCGCAACAAGAAGAAAGACGCCGTTAAAGGCACGCCGCGCGACATTCGCTCGGTCA
This sequence comes from Pirellulales bacterium, assembly GCA_025935855.1. Taxonomy (GTDB): domain Bacteria; phylum Planctomycetota; class Planctomycetia; order Pirellulales; family Lacipirellulaceae; genus Lacipirellula. The sequence continues at coordinate 1,153 of JAICUM010000823.1, forward strand.
GCGTCATCGGCGCCGGCGTGATGGGCCAGGGCATCGCGGCGGCGAACATCAAACGGGGCATTCCCGTGTCGCTGGGAGACATGTCGGCGGAAGCCGTTGGCCGCGGCGTGCAGGGCGCTCTTAGCGAGGCCAGTTTTAATAAACAAACCAAAGGTCCGGACGTAAAGCGCGCGCTGGAACTGGCGCCGCTCGTGAATGGCACGGTCAGCGACGAGGAATTAGCGAAGGCGGACCTCGTCGTTGAGGCCGTGTACGAAAACGCCGACGTGAAACGGCAGCTTTACGAGCGGCTCGAACCGAAGCTGCCGGCCCATACGGTGCTTTGCTCGAACACATCGACGATTCCCATCAGCGACCTGGCCGCCGGACTCACGCGGCCGGAGCAGTTCTGCGGCC
>JAICUM010000510.1 GCA_025935855.1 Pirellulales bacterium
ACGCTCCGCCGCGGCCTGGTGGATTGACGGGGGCGAGGCCGCGCTGGGCGCGGCGTTCGTTGAACATTCGCATGCCGTTCTCGAACTTGGCCCGCTGCTCGGGTGTCGTCCAGTCGAGCATTTTCTTGCGAAACTCGTCAGCCTTCTTGGGATCGACGTTTCGCATGCCCCCGCCCGGCTGGCCGCTGTTGCCGCCATTCTGATTCTTCGCGGCCTCCATGCGGTCGATTTGTTTGTCCAATTCCTTGCGCTGCTCCTCAGGCGACATCTTCATGAACTGGTCGTAGCGCGTTTCAAATTGCCTGGCCATGAGCGGCACCATCACTGGCATGATGCCTTCCATGACGGCTTGCCGCTGCTCGGATGACAGGCCTTCCATCCGCTTGCGAAAGTCGTCGCGGCCCGCGCGCTTTTGGTCCTCGGACATCTGGTCAAGCTTCGGCGCCTTCTCGTCCACGAGCTTCTGCAGCTCCGCCACCTGCGGGTCGTCGCTGTACTTCTTGCCGCTGAACCAGCCGAGCGTCCACGCCCAGACGAGACAGGTTATGGCCAAGGCCGCGAGGCCGACGGTATTTCGGTTATTCATGATTAGGCCCTCGCTCATTGATCAGGCACGACGACCGCGTCCACGTGGCCGTCGAGGTACGCGTAGTTCCGGCAACCGTTTTCGCCCGGCGGCCCATGGAACGCCTCGAAATCGTACATCACCCAGATTTCGGTGCTGCCGCGGTAGTCCAACACTTGCGGGCGGGTGAGGCCGGCGAGTAGTGAGGCATACTCGTAGCTCAGCCCTTCGAGTTCGAAGTAAGTCTCTGCGGCGCGCTTCTTCTGGTCGATCTCGTCGCTATCAGGCTGCTCGTTGGCCGCCTTTGGCTGATAAGCATATCGATCGCTTGGGCAGCGAAAGATCTCGCGGTTCTTTTCGCAGTAGTTGGCCAGCACGTCGTAGAGCGAAGGACGCTTCGGGGGCGCGTTGGCGGTGATTGGATTCTTCGCGACGTCGGGAAACTTGCCGCGCTCGCCCTGGCGATCAAGATACTGCGTCATGGCGACGCCAAGCTGCCGGAGATTGCTCTTGCACTGCGAGCTGCGGGCGGACTCGCGCGCCGCCTGCACGGCTGGGAGCAGCAGCGAGATCAACACGCCGATGATGGCGATGACAACCAGCAACTCGATGAGGGTAAACCCGTTGAATCGCTTCATAGCGGTAAGCATCCGTCGGAGGCGACCCGCGACGAAGCCATTATAAGCGATGTGAAAGGGCTCGCGGCCATCAGTTTTTAACCCCGCAGGGATGAAAATGTTTCCGTCAGGCCGCCGACGGCCGGGCCGCTTGGCAGTGAATGCAGCGTCTGTTAGAGTCGGCTGCGGCCGTTCCTCGGGCGGTCGAAAAAGCGCCCAGCCCACTCGTCCTTCCCAGCTCGCACTTATCCAGGCGGCATGAACAAGCTTCAAACCATCGACTACGTTGTCTTTTTGGTTTACTTCGTCGTGGTGGCCGTTTACGGATACTGGATTTACCAGCGCAAGAAACGGCAGGAAGCTTCCACCACCGACTTCTTCCTGGCCGAGGGCGCCCTTACGTGGTGGGCCATCGGGGCTTCGCTCATCGCCTCCAACATCTCGGCCGAGCAGTTCGTCGGCATGAGCGGGTCGGGCTTCCGCGTGGGCGTGGCCATTGCCGCCTTTGAGTGGATTGCCGCGCTGTCGCTGATCATCGTCGGCGTGTTCTTCATGCCGATTTATCTGAAGAATCACATCTACACGATGCCGCAGTTCCTGGAACGGCGTTACAACGAGTCGGTCTCGATGATCATGACCGTCTTCTGGCTGTTCTTGTACATCTTCGTCAACCTGACTTCGATCTTGTTCCTCGGGGCGTTGACGATCGGCAACCTGATGGGACCGAACTCGTTTCACTACGTCCTCATCGGCCTCGCAATCTTCGCCACGATCATCACGCTCGGCGGAATGAAGGTCATCGGCTACACGGACGTCATCCAGGTCGTCGTGTTGATCATAGGCGGCTTGGCGACGACCTACATTGCCCTGACGCTCGTGGCCGAGCAGTTCGGCCTGGGCCGGGACGCCATGGCCGGTTGGAAGCAATTGCTGGAGAAGGCGCCCGACCACTTCCGGCTGATGGTGCCGAAGCCTGGCCCGGACGCCTCGCACGACTACATTGCCAAATACCTCGCCGTTCCCGCGGGCATGTACTTTGGCGGACAGTGGATCGCCAACCTCTACTACTGGGGATGCAACCAGTACATTACCCAACGGGCGCTCGGCGCCAAACTCGAAACGGCGCGCAAGGGGCTGCTGTTCGCCGGATTCATCAAGCTGCTCATGCCGGTGATCGTCATGCTGCCCGGCATCGCCGCGTTCGTGCTTTATCAGCAGGGCCAACTGCAAAAGGAAATGGCCCCGGCGGGCGAGCTCATCAGCGATCGAGCCTATTCGGCGATTCTCTTCTTTCTGCCCGTCGGCCTGCGCGGTCTGGCCGTCGCCGCCCTCACCGCCGCCATCGTGGCGTCGCTGGCCGGGAAGGCCAACAGCATCGCGACGATCTTCACGCTCGATATTTATCGGAAGTACGTCAATCGCGGAGCCTCGGAGCGCCATCAGGTTTGGGTCGGCCGGGTGACCATTCTGATCGCGATGCTGATTGCCATCGCGTGCAGTTGGAAGGACGCCTTCAACATCGAGAAAGGCGGCTTCGATTTCATTCAGAAGTACACCGGCTACGTCAGCCCTGGCATCTTCGCCCTGTTCATTCTCGGCATGTTCTGGAAACGGACGACGACCGCCGCGGCGTTCTTCGGGATGTTTTCTGGCTTTATCCTCTCGATTTTCTTCAACGACGTGGCCCCCTACCTTCGCTGGAGCGAGACGCCGTTTTACACCGTGTATGCCACGGGAAAGCTGGCCGAGAACGGCACTCCGATCTATGAGATTCCGTATCTCATCTGCATGGGCTGGTCTTTCGGGCTGACGGTGCTGGGAATGGTGGTCATTAGTCTGTTTGGACCAAGGGAAAACCCGAAGGCGTATGAAACCAACAGCGAAAGCTTTCGCGTGTCGCCGACGACGGCGGGGATGATCGCCGCGCTATTGATGATTCTGGTCGCGATATACGCACGCTTCTGGTAGGCGGTCCGTCGCATCATTGTTAAATTCCCGCTTTGTCTCGCAAAGTGGCCTCACTAGCCGGCGGCCCACGGCCGCCGGGAATGGGTGCGACCCACCGACTCCAGCCGCATCCCGGCGGCAAGTGTGCCGCCGGCTGGGTTGCCTTGATAAATCTTCGCGGAAGCGGTGCGTGGCTCCGCGCACACTTGCCCAAGGGCTGCGCGCCAAGTTAGGCTAAGTTCTTCGGATACAGAGAACTTTGGCACTTAGCGCAACAAGGGCGCCGCGGGATGAGCGTAAACCAACTGGCCCAGATGCTGGGCGACGGCTGTTATGGCCTGCTGGCCCTCAACTTCTTTTGGGGCTTGTATCACATCATTTTGGGCTTTCGGCGGTTGCGGCAGCTCATGTTCCGCAACCATGACGAGCAGCAGGAATTCCTGGACGAGCTGCTGCCGATGCTCTCGGACGGCGAATTCGACTCGGCCGAGGAGCTGGTTGCCGACG
>JAICUM010000530.1 GCA_025935855.1 Pirellulales bacterium
CGTTGCAGTCGTGAGACGCGGGTCGGTATTCTTTTGCTACTGGCGATTCTCTTTCAAAGTGCAGACTCGCCAGTCGCAAAAGACTCCCGACCCCTTCTTGTTTGCTTCACCGCGCCGCCACGCGCACGTTCCGGAACGCAACCGGACCGTGATCGCCCTGCAAAAGTAACGGCCCGCGCGGGGTTTCTTGCTTGGTGTTCCAAACGACGCCAGTCGGGTACTTGAGATCGACCTTCTGGTGGATCAAGCGGCCGTTGAGCCGGACGTTTTCAAACCGCGCGTTGGCGACCTTTTTTCCCGCGGCGTCGAACCTCGGCGACGTGAATTCCAACTCGAGGGTTTGCCACTCACCGGCGGGCTTCGCCGCGTTCACCAACGGTGCAATCCCGCGGTCCAGATAGGTGTAGCCCGGCTTGAGCACCGCGCGCGGATAAACGCCGCCGCAATCGTCGCCGCTGAGCTTCGTGGCGCCGGCGGTGTCGCGAATCTGAATTTCGTACATGCCGTTGAGCTTCACGCCGGAGTTGGAACCCTTGGGGATCATGAACTCGCATCGCAGCGCGCAGTCCTTGAATTCATCCTTCGACACGAGGTTGTCCGCCTTGCCTTCGCACAACAGCACGCCGGCGCCCGCGTGACCATGCAGTTGCTTCGGATTCTTCGCATCGAGCGACGCTTCGCCGACAATCTTCCAGCCGTTCCGCTCTTTCTGCCAGGCGGCGAATGAATCGCCGTTCGACAGGTTGACCCACTGCCGGGGGCCATCGGCGTGAACCGGGGCGCCGGTCAGGACCTCAATTGCGACCAACCACACCACCGCTGCACGCTTCGTCATCCCGGACCATCCTTTCATTCGCTCGGCGGAGCCGCCGCGCGCATCCGCCCCACCACCGTGCGCGGCCAAACGAGAAGAACCGTCTTATGCTGTCCGCTGCGGCGGGCCATGTCAAATTGGCGTCAAGCTTACAGATCGGCAAGCAATCGCTCGAACGCCGCCGGGTCGATGCTCACCTCGTCATAAATCTGGCGTGCAAGTTCAGCGTCGATCCGAGCGAAGTCCGCCGCTTCGGTCGCCACGAGCACGCCGCACATTTCGAGTATCGCCGGGCTGATCGCCAGTCGCTCCGGGCCGCTCGCAGAATAACACGCCGGCCGATGTGTACGCCGCGGAAAGAGGAGGACCCGAAATTGGCCGTTCGCGTGATGTGCCAGGAGATTCGTCATCGGCTCGTCGGCCTCGTCACCCAACCGTTGCAGCGCCGCGATCGCCCGCTCAGCCACCCGCTGTACCTCCGCCGCGTCCTCGCCGTCGACCATCAGCACGCGTCGTCCGAAGCTCTCGAAACCAGTCACCGCGCGGACATTCGTCGCCGGCAACTGCCGCAGAATCGGAATTTCGTCGATCCAGGCCGCTTGAAAGTGGAGGTGATCCGGCGCCGAGGCGCCGCACCGCGGCCCGTTGTACAGCGCCGCCATCCCCGGCCCAATCGCCGCGGCCAGCCGCAAGAATGTTCCGATTCGGCCGGCGATAGCCTGCGGCACATGCTCGCGACCCGCCACGGTGCAGTGCCCGCGAAGAATCGGGAACGGATTCGGCAGCACCGCCAAATCCTCGAACGCCACGCCGCGCTCTTCCGCCGGCATGTTCTGCGGGCACAGAAAGCAAGGCCGCGCCGCCACCGCCTTGGCATCGGTCTTTGCCAGCGTCGAACCCCGCCGCGCCGGGTTCACCTGCACGAAGATCGAGTCGCCGGCATGTGTCAGCGTTTTCCGCTCAAGCCGCGCGAGCGCCGCTTCCCCGGCGCTAAATGCCGGCCACGTCTCGCGCTGCTGGGCAAACAGCGCCTCGATGCGATCGAGCAGCGGCTTGCTCTCGCCGGGATCGATCGAAAGTATCTCGTCCCATGCCATTATCGCCGCGCTATGTTCTGTCGTGCCGCCAGCTCGATCGACCGCAACCGGTCCTTGTACAACGCGTACCGATTCCGCGTCTCCAGCGGCAGCGCGTGATCGGTGTTTCCCTCCCACCGGCGGCACCAATACAGCGAATCGTAGATCCGCCCGAGCGGCCACTGCCGGCTCAGCCGCAGCGCCACGGCGTAGTCTTCGCCGAAGCTCACGTTGGGAAAGCCGATCGTCCGTAGCGTCGGTACGTGGAACGCACGCGGCGCCCCCAGGCCCGCGATTCGCATTGCATTATTGTGGCCGTTCTCCGGCGTCCACTCGCGATGGTCGATCAACCCCGGCGGAATTTGCTGTAAATCGAAATCGACGATCGTGTACGAACCAATTACCGCCGCGTACTCCCCGCCGCGAAACTCTGCGATGACCCGCGACAGGACATCCACGCTCGAATACAAGTCGTCGCTATCGAGCTGCACTGCATACCGTCCGCAAGCCGGCGAGTAAATCGCCTCGTTCCAGCAGCCGCCAATACCTAAATCGCGCCGCTTGGGGACAAGGTGCACCAGCCGTGTGTCCTTCGCCGCCAGCTCGGCGAGCGTCTGCGTCGTGCCGTCGGTCGAGTGGTTGTCCACGACGATCACGTTGAACGCGAAGTCGGCATTCTGTGCGAGCGCACTCCGCACGGCGTCGGCCACCGTCTTCACGCGGTTCCTCACGGGAATGACCACGCTGCACTCTCGCTCGAAGCGGCCGCCGTCAACCAGTTTCTCCGCCGGCGGTGGCAGCCACGCACCAATGCGTTTCAAATGGGCCGTGGCCACCCGTTCCATTTCGATTTGGTAAGCTCGATTTCGCGGATCAACGTAGTTGAAGTGCGCTTCGCCGGCGGCGTTCTCAGCGACGGGCCGCACGGTGTACGTCGGCTCCGACAAATGCACCACGTTGCCACGCTCGCTTGCACGCAACCGCAGGTCGTACCAGCCGCCGCACTCTCCGGCGACGCCCTCCTTTTCAATCGCCGTCGCGAGGCCGGCGACCGCCTCGCGACTGAGCAGCACGGCCTGGCCGAAATCAAAATCGTCACGCAGGCTTCCCGGCTGGTAATCAATGAGCGGATGAAGCGTCATCGCACCGTCCGCCTGCTCATCGTAATAGTCCGAGTACAGGATGGCCGCCTGCGCGTCGGCGGCAGCTTGCACCAACCGTCGCACGCCGCCTTCGGTCAGCTCGATCCGCGGCAATAGGACCCACAGCAGGTGCGAGGCGCCGGTCGCTTCGAACCACCGCAGCCCTTCGGCCACTGCGGCGCCAGATCGAACCGTCGGCGCGGTAAGGCGATGCACGTTTGCCGGCAACGCGGCCTCGACCGAGGCTGCGACGGCCAGTTTCGAAATAATGGAATATTGCCCCAGCCGCTCCGCCACGGCGGCCGTTTCAGCCTCTCCGCCGACAGCTAACAGCGCCGCCACCGAGCTCATGCTCACCGTTCCTTTAAGTCTGGTTTCATCAAGTCAATGCATTCCAATCGTAGCTTCGCCGCAAACTCGTCGCAACGAACGACGC
>JAICUM010000412.1 GCA_025935855.1 Pirellulales bacterium
CTCGAAACGCTTTCGACTATCTGACTCGCGCCCTCGAAGCACGTTTCGCCGCTCTACCAGCTCCCCCACTACTCCCCGGGGCGTGAACGGTTACCGACCCGGTCAACCTACAGTGCGTGATCGAAGACGATAACGTGACATTCGATCTCAATGAACACACTTATGAGATCACGAACAGTTTTGTGGCTGCGGCACTCGGCACAGTGTCAGGCCGCTCGGGCAACCTGACGGTCACCGACGGCGCGGTGAGGCTGCCCTCCGAAGCCGACCTAGAGATCGCGTCGATTCGCGGCGCCTCGGGCGTCTTGACCGTCGGCGCCGGCGGCGGGGTCGTTGGAGCGCCGGATGTACTCGTCGGCCTGAACGGCAACGGCACGCTCAAGATCAACTCCGGCGGCGGCATGATCGCCAATGAAATCAAGATCGGGGTGAACCTGGGCTCGACGGGCGCGGCCACGGTTACGCGCGACGGCTCTTCGCTATTTCCCGAATTACTGATCATCGGTGAACTCGGCAGCGGCACGCTTAACATCAACAACGGCGCTGACGTCGAGTCTCCCGACGGTTGGATCGGTCATGGAAGTGGAAGTACTGGAACGGCCAACGTTGACGGAAACGGTTCGACGTGGGCTGTGTCCGAACTAAGGGTTGGCGGAGGCGACTTTGGCCCATTCTCCGCTGGGCTAGGGATGCTAAACATTTCGGGCGGCGCTGAGGTCAGGAGTAGTCTCGCCTTTATCGGGTTTTCAGCAGGTTCGACAGGCCAAGTAAATGTCGCGAGCATTATTCCTGGCGCCAGTTCGCTCTGGACAATCGACAGAGCACTAAAGATCGCATACGACGACGTCCATGGCATCGGCGACACCGGTAAGAGCGGAACGCTATTAATCCAGGCCGGCGGGACCGTGAGAGTCGCCGGCCCCGCAAGTCTAGGCCCCAATGGATTATTGCGCCTCGAAGGCGGCACGTTCAGCGCTTCCGAGATCGGCTTTCGGTCCTCGGACGAAATCACCGACCAATTCTCTTGGACCGCCGGCACGCTGAAGGTCGAAACTTACCACGGCCCCCTCACAGTTCCCAACGGTGGCGTCCTTGTGCCCGTTCGTTCGCTGAACGGCACGACGATTAAAGGGGGCGGCTACAACCAGCAGGCGCCTGGCGCCACGTTGGCAATGGAAATTGCCGGACCATTCCAGTTCACCGACTACGGCGTATTGCAAACCGACGGGGCCGCTGCCCTAGGCGGCATTTTGCAGCTCAACTTGACGGCCGGCTTCGTCCCGACGTCACTAAACTCGTTCGACATTCTCCGCGCTAACGGAGGCCTCACCGGCCAGTTCGCCAACGTTGCCAACGGCCAGCGTCTGTTCACCAGCGACGGCCTGGGCTCATTCATCGTCAACTATGGCCCAGGAAGTCCCTTCAACGCGTCGCACGTTGTGCTTCCCCAATTCCCGCCAGCGCCGCCTGGCGACTTCGACCACGACGGCGCCGTCGACGGCGCCGATTTTCTATTCTGGCAGCGGGGCTTAGGCGCCACGGGCGCCGCCGCCACGCGAGCAAATGGCGACGCCGATGGCGACGGCGATGTGGATGGCGCCGACCTGACCGTGTGGCGCGGCGGATTCGCCGCCAGTGCAACGGTAGGCACGAGCGTGCCCGAGCCCAACGATTGCCTGGCCCTTGTAGCCGCGTTGCTCGGACTTGGTGGCCGAACTGTCGCGACCAAAAGAGGCACTTCCAGCCGTCCGCGCAATTGGCCGAATTGAGCGCTAGCAAGCTCAGGCCGCAACTTCGGCAGAACGATCGTTCGCAACTCCAGACGCCATAGACCGAGGACCAAGGACGAACCGTCATTTCGCTCTGCCAGTCAAAGCGAAATGAAACGGGCCTTGCCAATTATGCCCACAAAAAAGAAGCTGAACTCCGCTCAACATGCGCCACCTTAAACCAACGGGAGCATCGCCATGCCCGCAACGCTTGATGGCAAAGTCGCGATAGTCACCGGAGCCTCCAAGGGCATCGGCGCCGCCATCGCCGAGCACCTGGCCGCCGCTGGCGCTGCGGTCGTCGTCAACTACGCCAAGAGCGTCGGGGCCGCCGACGCCGTCGCCGAGCGCATCAAACAGGCCGGTGGTAATGCCGTCGCCGTCCAGGCGGACGTTTCGCGGCCCGGCGACATCGCCCGCCTGTTCGCCGAAACTCAAAAAGCCTTCGGCAGACTCGACATCCTCGTGAACAACGCCGGCATCTACGAATTCGCGCCACTCGAGGCGGTCACCCCTGAGCACTTTCATAAGCAGTTCGACCTGAACGTCCTTGGCTTAGTGCTAGTCACGCAAGAAGCCGTTAAGCATTTCGGCCCCGCAGGGGGCAGCATCATCAACATCAGCTCGCTCGCCGCCCGCTCAGCTCCCCCCAACACGTCGGTGTACAGCGCCACCAAGGCGGCGGTGAACGCGATCACCCTGGCGCTTGCGCAGGAGCTGGGCTCGCGCAAGATTCGGGTCAACGCCATCAACCCTGGCATGATAGAAACCGAAGGTGTCCACGCCGCGGGCCTCGCCGGCAGCGACTTCCAACGCGGCGTCGAAGCCCAAAGCCCGCTCGGCCGCGTGGGGCAACCGCCAGAAATCGGCCCCGCCGCGGTGTTCCTGGCGTCGGCAGACTCTGACTACATGACGGGCGAGAACTTGTACATCGCCGGCGGCTTGCGCTAACGCGAGGGCAGCCGAAATCGGTTCCAACAAGAGGCGAGTCTTCAGCGGCGACGGCGACCTGCCGTTCAAAATGACGAAACGAGTCGGAGACAGCTAACTGCCATTCGCCTCCAGAACCTCGATGTACTCTTACGCGCCTAGGTCCCGTCCGGCGTAGCCATCGGCCCTCTGGCGCCTGCTCAGATGCCGCCACCAAGCAGCTGCGAACGAAAAGCCGGACACGGTGTCCGGCTGACCACCTTTAGCTTTCACTTGAAAACAGTCGCGCTTGCGCGATGCGACGTCTCCGGTGGCTGTGCGCAATTGTCCTTCCCTGCCGGGCAGCGCAAAGTCCACAGCGTCGCAATCCCTTAAGCTATGCGTTCGCCAGTCCGAGCGCACCGCGCCGGGACCACACTGCGCAGACTCTGCGCACCGAGCACGTTTCAGGTGGGCCTCGGGCTATCCTCAACGGCCGACGCCCGAAACGCCATCAAGCCCACCAGCGAACCCATGAGCCCAAATGCCAGCGTGGCGACGGCGTTGGCGGCGCGAATGTAAATGGAGAAGTCGCCGACGCGAAGCTTTGGCATGTACGCCTCGGGCGGCCGGCCTGTGTTTGCTGGGTAGGCTGTCATAATACTGTCAAAGCCGTTCCAAGCGCCAGTTGCCGTCAAATAGTAAACCACCGCGGTCGAAAGCCGGCCGAACAGTATACATCCGAGGAAGAAACTGAACGCCACTGCGAACGACGCGGCCATGACGCGCTGCCTCCCCTTTGCAAAGAGCGCAAGCGTCATCGCATAGACGAAGGCAGGCGAAGACGCTAGCCAGAGTAGGTCGCAATAAACCCGTGACGTTTGAGTAAACGCCGCCGCGGCAATCGCCACGTACACCATGCCGGCCAGAATCCACTTGAGAGAAAATCGCAAGCGACAAGCCCTCGGGGTGTGCCTTCAGGATAGCCGAGAATGGCGGGCGGGGGTTAGGCGATTTGGCGGCGACGATTCCAAAGCCAAAATGCGAACGTCGCCGAGGCCATCAACACAACATACACAGTCATGGCCACCAACTCGCTCCGCTCTTCTTGCCCCGATGGCGTGACCACCGTCCACAGACCGTCGTCGCCCTTGAACCCAAGCGTCCAGTGTCCAATATTCCATGCGGCATGCAGGCCGATTGGAACGGCGAGCCCATCGCTGGCGATCGCGGCCATGCCGAACGCAAGCGAGCCAAAGCCTGGTCCTAACAACGCTTTCGCCCACGACATGCCGCCGAGCCGATGCTCGGCCACGAACGCCAGCGCGATCAGAAGTTGCGCAGGCCAAATGCCGAACGTTCGTTCGAGCCGGCGCAAGGGATATCCGTGAAACGCTAATTCCTCACGACAGGAAATCGCAGCAAAGCCGAGGAACGCCCAGCGCGTACTCGGGGCGTTGCCATTCACATTCGGAATCCAGCGTACGCGACCGGCGATGGCTAAAATGGCCGCCCATGACAGGACCAGCGCCAAGCCGATGACCAAGCCCAGGGACAGCCGTCCGGCAGTTCTCTGATCGGGCGCGGCGCCAACATCGTGGAGTGCAAGGCCTTCCCAACGCACAAATACAATCGTCAGGACGAGTGCCCACAAGGTTGTAATCGAGCCGATGAGCAGCTCTGGCCGCCATTCCGGAAAGCATTTCGACAGCGGGGCCGCCGTCGCCACACCAAGCCCGCATAAAAGCATGAATAAGGAGACGCGGAGGATGATGGAACCGCGAATGGCCATGATCGGCATTCATTTCTTGGGGGCTGTAGTGACGCCGCCAGCATAGCAGACGGCAAGTGCTCGATTTTTCGGCAGCTGAAAATGTCGCCTTCCTGCCGCAGATTAGTTTGCCAGCTGGCGTGTGGCCGCAAGATGTTCGATCCGCCGTGCCCGCTTTGTGCGC
>JAICUM010000111.1 GCA_025935855.1 Pirellulales bacterium
CCTTCGCCTCATTCGGCAGCGCCCGCGCCGCGCTCCCGGTGGACTTGGAGGTCGCCGTCGAAAGGCAAGCGCCCTTTGGCGCGATGCAAGAGTGGGGCAAACGGCTCAACGAGCTGGGGCTGAGCCACGTGCGGCTTCGCGGCGCCCACAATGGCGACAAGCCGCTCATCACGCCCATCGGCGCCGGCGACACGCAGCGGTTTCACGTGCTCGGCCTGCTGAACGATCGTGATCAGCTCATCCTACGCGGCGGCGTCTTCGGTCCCGGCGACATGGACAAGCTCAAAACCTTTCTCGCGGGCCTCGGCGAGCGGCTCGCCGAGGAAGGCGTCGAGCGCGGCATCTTCGGCCTGACCAAGCCGCAGTTCGAAGAAACGTACAAAGCCCTTGCGAGCGTTGTCCAGACGCCGACCAAAGGCGTAGAGCTCGACGCGGCGTTCGCCTCGCTCACGCAGGGCTTGCGCCTGCCGATTGAAATAAGTCCCGAGGCGCGCGTGACCCTACAACAGGCTCCGCCGCTAACCACCGAAGTTAAGGGGTTCGCCCTCGGCACGTCGCTGGCCATCGTCCTGCGGTCCGCCGGGCTGGCGATGATCCCCGAGCAGCCGCGCGGCAAGCCGCTTTCTCTGCACGTGGTACACATCGAGCCGAAGAAGGAATGCTGGCCCGCGGGTTGGAAACCCGAAAAAATCGCCAGCCAGGTGGCTCCCCCAATGTACCGGTTCACCACCGTCGAGATCAGCGGCTTTTCGCTGGCGCAGGCGCTTGACGCCCTCGCCCCCCACATGGGCGTCCCGCTCGTGTTCGACGAGCGCGTCATGATAGCGCGAAAAATCGACCTCACGAAAATCCAGGCCCGCTACCCGAAGGGCAAAACGTACATCCGCCGAGCCGTCGATCACATCCTCAGCGCCGCCGGCCTGGTGGGCGAGCTGCGCGTGGACGAAGCGGATAAACCGTTCTACTGGATCACGCACTACTCGGCGAAGGCATCGCCGACCGAAGAGAAGTGATTCTACCTCCTCCTCCTCCTCGCAGATTCCTTGCGTTGATCAACGCCGTCGCGCTCAGCATTCGGCGTTCTCATGATCGTCACTAATAGCCCCGGCATTCATGCCGGGTCGTCGAGGTGATTCGCGCCTTCGGCCGAACAATGAACTCAGTGTTCCGGCGGAGCGCCGCCGAGGCCGAAACCGTCCGCGGCAGGCTGCGGCCTCGGCTGACCGCCGATTGTTGGCTGCACCTTTGTGCTCGGCCGAGGACGCTTGCTCGTCCCATTACCCCGGCATGAATGCCGGGGCTATTATCGGCATTCACCCACACTCGGTCGGTCACGACCTGCGATAGCAGATGTATAATCCTGTGAAACGCTGGGCTATGTTCGCAATGTCCCTCCGGGACGAATCAACTTGCTCTAAAGCAACTGATCAAGCTCATTCACGAGCGATTCAAACCGATCCAGCGCCGCCGCCACCGGCGCCGGCGTCGTCATATCGACCCCCGCATCCTTCAGCAGATCAAGCGGATCCTTCGAGCAGCCGCCTTTAAGGAACGACAAGTAGTCGTTGAGCTCCTTCGGCCCGCCGTTCAAAACGCGTTCGCTCAGCGCAATCGCCGCCGAGAGCCCCGTCGCGTACTTGTACACGTAAAACGCTCGATAGAAGTGTGGGATGCGGAAGCATTCCAGGCTTAGCTCATCGTCGATCGTGAAGTCCGGGCCGAAGTACGCCTTGAGCAGCTCGCCGTAAATGTTCTTGAACGCCTCGACGGTCAGCGGCTCGCCCGCTTCGGCCGCTTCGTGAATCAACTTTTCGAACTCGGCGAACATCGTCTGCCGGATGATTGTGCCGCGGATGGCGTCGATGTCACGGTTCACGAGATACGCCCGCTCTTCGTCCGATTTCGCACGCTCCATGAGATGCCGGCTGAGCAATTGCTCGTTGAATGTGCTGGCGACCTCGGCGACGAAGATCACGTAGTCGTAATACGTGAACGGTTGCGACTTCGCCGAGTAGTAACTGTGCATTGAGTGGCCGGCCTCATGAGCGAGCGTGAAGACGTGGTCCAGCACCGTCGGCTGGTAGTTCATCAGGATGTACGGCGCTCCGTCGAAGCTGCCGCAGCTGAAGGCGCCGCTTTGCTTGCCGCGATTCGGGTAGCGGTCGCACCAGCGCTCGCCGGCGAGACCCTGTTCAAGCACGCCGCAATATTCGCTGCCTAGCGGCGCGAGCGACTGCATCACCGCGTCCACCGCTTGCTTCCACGTGCGTTTTTGATCCAGCTCGCTAAGAATCGGCACATACGTGTCGTAATGATGAATGTCCTTGAGCTTCATCTTCCGCCGGCGGAGAACGAAGTACCGGTACAGCACCGGCAGCCGGCGGCGGATTTCACCGATGAGGTTGTCGTACACCGACGCGGGCACGTTGTCCGGAAACAGCGCCGCCGCGCGGGAGCTCTCATAGCCGCGCGCCTTCGCGTAGTACACGTCTCGCTGTACCGAGCCGCTCAGCGTCGCGGCGAGCGTGTTTTCGTGCGCTCCGAACACGTCGTAATACTGATGGAACGCCGTCCGCCGCACCTCGCGGTTCGGCGAGTGGAGCAGCGCCGAGAACGACGAGTGCGACAACTCGATCTCGTCGCCATGATCGTCCTTAACCATGCCGAACTTAAGATCGGCGTCGTTGAGCTGGCGAAAAATGCGATTCGATGCATCGGACATTTCGCTCTGCATCGCCAGCAGCTTTTCTTCGGCGTCCGAGAGCGTGTGCGGCTTGTACCGCTGGATGCGCTCCAGCAGCAGCCTGTATGGCGCCAGCTCCTTCGCCGCGAGCAGCTCCTTCATCTTCTTCGCGGGAATCGCCAGAATCTCCGGCCGGATGTAGCTGGCCGCCTGCGCCGCTTCGCTGCCAGCATGCTGGTGCCGGCCCTTCATCCGCTGGTACGCGCTATTGGCCTGATCCTCGGCGGTTTTCAGAAAGGCATACGTGCCAAGGCGCTCGCCCAGCCGATCGAACTCTTCGTCGAACTTCAGACACGCGGCAAGCTGCTTGGCGCCCTGGCCAAGCGTGCCGCGAAACGACCCATACTTCGGAATCAGCGCCTTCCACTTCTCAAACGCGGTCTCCCATTCATCATCGCTGGCAAACAGCGTGGCGAGATTCCACGTGTCGTCAGCCTTAACACGACTCCGCGGCGGGAGCGTTTTCGATTTCGGCCGTTGAGCTTTCGGTTTATTGGCTTTCGTCTTCGTCGTTCGTGCCTTCGACATATGCGGATGCAATGTTAGCCGGCAGCGTCTCGCTGCCGTCGTCCTTTGTAATGGGAAGCCAGCGCGGCAGCGAGACGCTGCCGGCTAACAAGTTGGGAAGCCTCGCGCAGCCTCACCAGCGCCAGGCAATCGTGCCCCACGCCAGCCCGGCGCCGAAGCCGGACATCAGCAGGTGGTCGCCGCGGCGGATACCGCCGGCCCGCAGCGTTTCATCCAGCGCGATCGGGATGCTCGCTGCCGAAGTGTTACCGTACCGGTCCATGTGCATGACGACGCGTTCCCGGTCGATGTCGAGCGCCTCGATCGCCGCGTCGAGAATCCGCACGTTCGCCTGGTGCAACAGCCAGCAGTTGATTTGATCCATCGTAAGCCCGGCCGCTTCGATCACCTGGCGCGCCGAATCTTCCACCAGCCGCACCGCCCACTTGAACACCGGCCGGCCATCCATTTCGAGCAGCCACGAGCCCTCTTGAGTGGCGCCGGCGCGGAACGGCTTCTCGGCGCCGCCAACAGGGCGGGTGAGCATTTCCATGCCGCCGCCGTCGGCGCCCAGCGTGTACGCCAAGGCGCCCTGCTCCGGACTGCCGGGCGCGAGCAGCACCGCGCCGGCGCCGTCGCCGAACAGCGGATAAGTCTTCACGTCCGTGGGGTCGATGACCCGGGAGTTCGCGTCGGCGCCGATCACCAGCGCCCGCTTGCTCGTGCCGTTGGCGACGAACTGCATGGCCGTCACCAGCGCGTAAGTGAAGCCCGCGCACGCCGCCGAAACGTCGAACGCGCCGCAGTTCAAGCCGAGGCGATGCTGCACGGTCGTCGCGGTCGCCGGCAACAGCCGATCGGGCGACATCGTGCCGAACACCAACAGGTCCACGTCCGAGCGGTTGACTTTCGCCGCCGCGAGGCACCGCTCAGCCGCGGCGAGCGCCATGTCGCTGGTCGTCATGTCCGGCGGAGCCTGCCGCCGCTGGCGGATGCCGGTCCGCTGCACGATCCACTCGGGGTCGCAACCGAGCGACGAAAGGTCTTCGTTTGTGACGACGTTGTCCGGAAGGAAGCTTCCCGTCCCGATAATCTGCACGCCGGTCAGGCTTCGCACCGGCGCCCCGCCCACTGCCGAAAGACCGTCGCTCATTGCGGAATCCAGTGAGGCAGGAAGTTAGGGAAACTGGGCGGCAGAGGCAGGAAAGTTATAAGCAAGGTACGCCCGGAATTGTTCGCTCGCAAGACCGAGTCGGCCAGTGTAGGTCCCGCTTACCGAGCGGGACCTTGCATCCGTGAAATGGCGACCTTTGGAAAGAAGGTCCCTTCCGGCAGAAGGGACCTACCGTCACGCGGCTTGCCGCTTAGCGTAGCTGTACAGAATTGCATTCCCCGACTTGCCAACCACTTCAACGGCGCCAATATGGCGCAAGCAGTAAGCAATCCGCTGGGCCGTCCACCGCGGTGCCTGCAAACGCTCGGCGAGCTGAGCCGTGTGGAACTGCCTCGGCAGCCGGCGCGGCAACAGGCGCATCAAGTCGGCGGCGCTGGCAAATTCGTGCCGCGACGCAACCGCGACCAGCCGCTGGTCCTCAACCCGATACTCCTGCCCCTCGCGCCGCCGCCGCCGGCGCTTGCCGCGCCCCGGACAGCGGCGCTCTTCAATATCTACTAACAAAACTTCCAGCGTCAGCCGCTCGTGCGGAAAGACGCGCGTGAAGTACACCAACTCATCAAAGACATCCAGCAGCACGCCGCGCTTCGGGCTGCGGCGGCGGCTGACTTCCTCGCCGCCGGCGCGATCGAGCTTCACGATCACCTTGTTGGCGACGATCGGCTTGACCACCCGCACACGATGCGCGGCGAGCAACCGGCGAATCTTATCGCGAATCGCCGCCAGCGAGCCGTGCTGAATCTCGATCAGCTCGCCGCCGCGCACCGCGTCGATGCGAAACCCGTCGCACACGACTTCCTGCCGCCCGTCATCGCCGGCGTACAGCGCTTTGAGCTGCTTGTGGAGAGAAGTTTCCATGGTGAGCAGGGGCCAGTAGTCAGTCGTCAGTAAATGCCGGAGTGCCTTTTCAACTGGCCCCTGTCCCCTGGCTACTGGCGACTCTCACGCTTCGATCCCCAAATCCCGAATCGTCACCAGCGTCGTCAGCTCATACCCGCGGCTCGCAAACGCCTCGCGGCCACCTTCGAGCCGATCGACAATCGCCAGCACGCGACGGACCTTCAGCCCCGCGGCTTCGCAGCGCTCGATCGCCAACAACGATGACCCGCCAGTAGTGACGACGTCCTCGACGATCACCACTTCCTCGCCGGCGTTGAACGGCCCCTCGACGTATTTCCCAGTGCCATGCTGCTTGGCTTCCTTACGCACCATGACGCCGCGCAGCGGCAGCCCCTCCACCCCGGCGAGCGTGAGGATGGCCGCCGTAATCGGATCAGCGCCAATCGCCATGCCGCCCACCAGCGGCGGCATGTCCTTGCGCAGCAAGTCAAGCATCCCGGCGCCGATGAGCCGCGCGCCTCGCGCGTCCAGCGTCACCTTCCGGCAGTCGAGGTAAAAGTTCGCCTTCTTACCGGAAGCGAGCGTAAACTCCCCAAACTGCAGCGCCGTCTCGCGTATCAGCGCAATAAGCGCCTGCCGATCGTACATGTTCCCCCCGTAGGTCCCTTCTGTCGGAAGGGACCTTCTGAGACTCAAATCTCTACCGCAAAGAGGTCCCGCTTGGCGAGCGGGACCTACTTCCGCACGGTGATGGGCGATTTCTCAGAGAGGATATCGTACAGGTCGCTCACGTCGCCAGCCTTCAGGCGAATGATTCGCCCCGCCGGTTGGCCCGATGCCAAATCATTCCCCGGCCCGCGAACGAGAATCGTCTGCGTCGTGGGATTCGCCGGATTGACCAACAGCAAACTGCGGTCCTCCGAGGCCCCTGCCGCTTGGGCGTACAGCCCGCCGCCGCCGGGGGTGAGCAGCTTCTGATCCACCTTCCACTGCCCGGCCTCAATAGTCGCCGCCGGGTCAATTTCAATGGGAAACTTCCCCGCGTAACGCCGGTCGAGCATCAGCGTCATCTTCCGCTCGCTCAGATCAACCACCGCCGAGAACGGACCGTGGACAACCTTCAGCTCCTGACCAGCCTGCAGCTTGCTCGGATCGGCAATGCCGTTGATCTTCGCCAGCAGCTGCATCGGCACCTCATACTTGTCGGCGATTTGCTGCAGCGTTTCGCCGGCTTGAACGGTGTAGGGTTTCTCCAGCCGGTGCGCCGGCGGGCCTTCGTAGATGACGCTGCCGGCGAGCTGGCCGAGGAGCGTCTCGACCTCCGTCTTTTCCGCCGCGGTGAGCGAGGGGTCGTCGTACCAGTCCGACAATAGCTGCAAGGCTTCAGCCAACTCGCCGCGATCCAGGGCCGCCTGCACCTTGATGCGCGCCGAGGAGTATTGCGCCTTCGGCGCAGCCGCAGCGGCGGGAGTTGAAGCCGTCGAAGCATCGGGAGTTTGCGGCGTAGGCGTGATCGGATCGCCCGCCGGATTGTTCTTCGTGACCGCTTCGGCGGCGACCGCGCCTGCCGCCGCCGCTCCAGCCGCGGCGGCGACTTTGGTCTCGGTGGTTGGTGCATCGGGCTTCGTCGCGGCCGCGGGAGTTCCAGTCGCCGGCGGCGCTGCAGCTGCCGGCGGCGCGGCGGCCTGAGCTGTATCATTGGGGGCCGGCTTCGTGGCGGCTTCCTTGTCTTTCTCTCCTTCCATGCCGGGAATCGGCGGCAGATCGGGCGCCTGAGCGCCAGGCTCGGCGGTCCGAGCCGTCGTCGATGAATCCGCGTTCGCCGCGTGCGCGGGCGATGTCGCGGCGGGATCCGTGCCAACCGTCGTCGAAGGCCAAGCGGGAGCCGTCTCGCCAGCCGACGCGGCAGGCGCCGACGTCGCCGCGCCAGGCACGAACGCCGGGGCAGCACCTTCGGCGTACACCGGCGGCTGCGTCGTTTGCGCATTCGCGCCGGTCTCCGTGCCGCCCACCTCCAACGGCCCGGCGGACCATTCCCCCACCCCCGCGGGCACCACCGGCTCCTTCTCGTTGATCTTCATGTACAAGAGGACGCCGACCGCGGCCAAGAGCGTGATCGTGATCAGCGGGCGAAGGGAACTCACGGCACTTCCTCCGGCAAACAAACGACAAGGCATTGAAGGCACGACGGCGCAAAAGGCGCACGCCCATTGGGTAGCGCGGCGAATCGTAGAAAAACGCCCCCAGCCGTGCTACGCCACTTTTCAAGTCGCGGACATCAGTCCCAAAGTGACATTTAGCCCCGCCGCTCGCGGCGGGCGCCGAGTGCCATGCCCAAGTCCGCGTGGGCGTGTTACAGCAACGGGGCATGCCCACGTCGGAAGACCTCCGTGGGCATGGCACGCGCAAACGCGCTACGTCACTGCTAGCAAACGCGCAGCGCTCCGCATCCCCGCCGCAAGAAATTTGTCAAGCGGAAAACTACGTTCGACCTTCGCCGCGCACAAACTTCGTTTGTTCCCTTTTCGCGAGCGAAGTATAATCAAGCCATCGAACGTGCGTTGAGGCATTCGCCGTCGCACGCCTTCGATCGAAGCCATCACCAACCACGTTTCGGCGGCGCCTTTTTTTGCAAGAAAGCGCCGCCGTTCGACATAAAGAAGTTTCACTGCCGTGATTTCCGCTCGTCCCAAAATTGCCGAGCTGGTGTACCAGCTCTACGGCCGCTCGCTCCACCCGGAGCTGTTCGACATCCACCAGTCCCGCACCGTCGAGCGCGGCGGCTATAAGGCGACGGTGCAAATCACCAGCGCCGGCCACCTCGTGACGTGGCAGTACCGAGGCCTCGTGCTGACCGAAGTCGCCGCGGCCTCCCACCATCCACTGCCGCAGCGGCGGCGGCTGATGTCCTATCGCCTCAAAGGCGAACGCAGCGACCGCATGGAAATCCGCGCCGGCGTTGGCTACGAAATGAAATTCTCGCTCGAGCCGGCCGACGACGAAAAGTTCGCCGCCTATCAGCGCGAGCTCACCCTGCAGGCTACGCGACAGGGCATGTTGCAGAAGTTCGAGCCCACCGGCCGGTTTGAACTGGGCGCCCTGAGCTACGTGAACGTCGATTCGCGCGACAAAGTCCTTTGCGTCCAGGCGTTCCACACGTTCCCCGACGACCGAGCCGTGCTGAAAATCCAGTCCTGGTACCGCCTGGGAATCGCCCCGTAGCGGCGACTTTTAGTCGCCGTGTAATTCTTTGGCCTTTGGCGCAACACGTTTTTTCGCCTCATTGCCGCGGCGACTAAAAGTCACCGCTACTTAGATAGCACTCTCGCGAAAAATCCGCGATGGCCTCCGTCACCGCCGACGGATTCTCCACCGGCGTCATGTGCCCGGCCGCTTCAACCTCCACCAGCCGCACGTCCGGCGAGCGAGTTTCGGCCAGCAGCGTCGCAATCTGGTGCATCTCCTGCGGCGTGCTGATCGCGTCCTCGACGCCCACAATGCACAACGTCGGGCAAGTAATCTCGCGCAACCGCCCCGTCACGTCCTCCCGCCGGGCCATCCCGCGCTGCGCTGCGGCGACCGCTTCAGCGGACTGCCGCTCAATCATCGCCCGCACCGCATCCACAATATCCGGACGATCGCTGTAAGTCTCGGGCGCCACCAGCTTCGGAAGCATCCCCAGCGCCGGCGAGGAATTCCCCGCCTGCATCGCGGACTCAGCCATCTTCAGCCGGCTCGCGCGGGCCTCGTCCGAGTCCGCGACCGCGCGCGTATCGCACAGCACCAGCCCGCGCAAGCGAGCCGGCCAGCGCAGCGCAAGCTGCCACACCGCGTAGCCGCCCATCGAGAAACCGACCACGACCACCGGCTCGGCAATCTCCAACGCATCCAGCAACCCGACAACATCGGCGGCGTACTTCTCCATCGAAACGCCACGCTCAATGTCAGCGTCCGTGAGCGTCGATCCGCCAAAGCCGCGCAAATCAGGCGCCACGACGCGAAAGTGACCGGCCAGCGCGTCGATCTGCGCCTGCCACATCCGATGATCCAGCGGAAACCCGTGCAGCAAGACAATCGGCGCCCCCGAGCCGCGATCCTCGACATTCAACCTGACGCCAGAATGTTGAAATTCGCGCTGAGCCATACAAAATCTCATCCGCCGAAGGACAAAGCCAGAATTCTTTGCCGCGAATCTCGCGAATCTTCACGAATCAGAAAACAAATGAATAGGAGGAAACAGAGGACACAGAGATCAGACAAAAATCCTATCCTCCTCTGTTCCCTCTGTTGCCTCCTGTTCAATCTTTTCTAATCATTCGCGCCGATTAGTGAGATTCGCGGCAAAAACCTCCTCGACTTTATTCGCCGCCTTGCATAGGTCTATTCCTTCTTGGGCGACCCAGTTTTCGCGGCCAGCTCCCGTTCGAACTGCGCAAGCTGCCGCCGCATCACCTGGTACTGCGGCGCCAGCTCGACCGCCTTGCGCTGCGACTCGACCGCCTTCTGCAAATCGCCCGCCGCGTAGTAGCAGCGGCCCAGCGTGTCGAGATAGCTCGGCTCATCCGGCGACAATTCCAGCGAACGGAGCGAATGCTTCACCGCCTCGCCATAGTCGCCCTCGGTGTTCGCGATGAGCCAGGCCAACTCGTTGTGCCACGCGGGCGTGTCGGGATCCTGATCGCTGACCTGCTTCACGCGGTCACTCATGTCGTGAATTCGCTTCAGCGCCTGCTCGTGGAAAGCCGGGTCGGCGTTCTTCGAGCGAAACATCGCGATCAGCACGTCGGGATCGTCCTCGAACAGCCGGACCGACTTCGAGAGCGCCTCGCGCTGCTTGTCATACTGCCCCTGCTTCTCGTAGGAGCAGGCCATGAAAAACTCCCGCTTGGCCGCATAGTAGCTGAAGTCCTGCCGGCCGTTCAGGGTTTGCGCCAAGCGCTGCTTGGCCGCCGGATCGTCCTTCATCCCGTCGAAAAACTCGGTCAGCAAATCAGCCGCCCCTTTGAAGTCTTCGCGATCGTGCAGCCACACGGCCAACCCTTCGCGGGCGGCCAGCGACTCGCGACTCACCACCGGCGCATCGGCGATGACGCGTCGATACTCGCGCTCGCACCAATCGACGAACCCCAGTTCCGCCAGCTCATGAGCCGAGCGCAGCCGATCCATCTCGGTGCTCTGCATCTCGAGGGCAGCCTTCGCCAGTTTTTGGCCCTCGGCCTCGCGGCCCGCGCGACTCTCGGCGGCCGCCCCGGGATACAAATTGCCGGGCGAAGACTGAATCTCGTCGCGGCGCTGCTCCTGCACCTTGGCGAGCACGTCCCACCGCTTGTGGTCGATGATCCACCGCAGCGCCCAGCGCAAATCGACGTAGCCGCCATGCACAATCTTGTCGCTGAACAAATCGACAATCTGCAACAGCGCCGCGGTCGTCTCATCCACCAGGTGCAGCTCGTTGCACGTCTCCAGGCGACGTTTGAGCAACTCGTAGGTAATCTCACCCGTAGTTTCGGGCGACTCCTCCTTCAGAAGCGCGACTTCGGCTTCGACCGCCTTGCTCCAATCCTCAATCGTCCCTTTGCGGTCCGTCAGCTCGCGCAGCCAGAGCTTGATCCACACCACCGGCGCCCGCTGACTGGAGCTCAATTCCTCCAGGCAAGCTGCGGCTGGAACCTTCGATTCCGCCGATGGCTGGCGGGCAAGAATGGTCAGCGCCGCCCGGCGCGCCACCGTCGGCGCC
>JAICUM010000634.1 GCA_025935855.1 Pirellulales bacterium
CAGCTCGCCGAAGCAGCCGGCCTGCCAGCCGTATTCGATGTCTATGGATTCCTGCGCGAGTTTGGCGATCGGCGGCCGCGATCGCCGGCCGTAGGACGGACCTCTGGTCCGTCTTTGGGCGGCGGCAAGATCGCTGCGACAGATCGCGAAACGGATCGGCGGCCTTACCAGGGGGCTGACGCCCCCCGCTCGCCTGGCGCGAGAGCAGTCATCGTGCAGGCAGACCGTTTGGCTTTTCGTTTTCCGCGGGCCAAAGAAACGGTATTCGAGAACTTGAGCTTCCAGTTGCGTGCAGGCGAGCGCTTGGCCGTGGTCGGCGCCAACGGTTCGGGCAAAAGCACGCTGCTCGCGCTGCTGGCCGGCCTGCTGAGGCCGACCGAAGGAGAATTCGCATTCGCTCCGGACGACGACCCTTCGCCGCAGCGCTTTTCGCCGCACTGTGGCTTGATGCTGCAAAATCCGGATCTGACGTTGTTTTGCAACACGGTGCGAGAAGAGTTGGCGTTCGGGCCACGACAGGCCGAGGCCGACGAGCTACTTGCAGCCGAGCGTGTCGCCGCCGTCACCGCGCAGTTGGAGTTGGCGGAATTGCTCGACGAGCCTCCGTTGTCGCTCAGCCAAGGCCAGCGGCTGCGGACCGCCGTCGGCGCGCTTTTGACGCTCGAGCCTCGATTGCTGCTGCTCGACGAACCGACGACCGGACAGGACCAACCTCACGTGACCAGGTTGCTCGCGGCGCTGGCCGCCTCGGTAGCCCCGGCGCTCCGTGACGAAGTAGCCCCGGCACTCCGTGACGGGGACGCCTGCGTCCGGTCGCCTGGAGCGACCGAATCTCCGCCACGGAGTGTCGGAGCTACGAGGAGCGTCGGAGCAACTCAGTGCTTGATGTTCAGCACGCATGACTTGCGAAGTGTGGCGAGTTACGCCGATCGCGCGCTGGTGCTGGCCGATGGCCGCCTGATGGCCGATTGCACGCCACAGGAACTGTTGGAGGACGACGCGCTGCTGGCGGCGGCCCGGTTGCGGCGTCCGCCGCTGTTCGAGGTGCGGCGCCGCTTGGGCCTCGCCGGGCGGACCGTCGCCGAGATGGCCGAGGAGTTGCGACGTTGAGCGCCTCTTTGTCATGGACGGAATCCACGTCCCGCGATTGGCTCGCCGAAGTCGACCCGCGGCTGAAGATCGCGTGGGTCGCTGCGCTGTCGCTATTGAGCGTGTTGATCGATTCAACCGCGGCGCTGGCGATGCTGTTCGCCCTCGCGGCGTTGCCGCTCGCCGGCTTGCGGTTGGGCTGGCGCGCCTGGCTGGCCATCGGCGGCGTGGTGCTGACAATGGCTTGGAGCACGCTGGCAAGCCAAGCGATTTTTTATACGGGCGAGCCTCGCACGGCGTTGTTTACGATCGTGCCGAGCATTGACTTCGGAATTTGGCAGTTTCCCGGCGTGCGGTTCTATCTGGAAGGCGCCCAATACGGGCTCGTTCAGTCGCTGCGATTCATGGGCTTGTCGCTCGCCGGGCTGACCGTCTGTCTCTCGACCAGTCCCGAGCGCCTGCTCGTCGGCCTGGTGCGCTTGCGCGTGCCGATGGGCGTTTCGTTCATGGCCATGACCGCGATGCGCTTTCTGCCGACCATGCTCGACGAGTGGGCCACGGTCCGCCGGGCGCGGCGATTGCGCGGCTATCGGCCTCGGCGGCGATTCGGGCCCGCGGGCTGGTATCAGTTCTCTCGCGACGAGTTGCAGTTGTTGCTGCCGATTCTTGCCGCCGCGGTGCGCCGCGCGACAGCCTTGGCCACGGCCGCGTCGAGCCGCGGCTTTTCGCCGACGGCCGAGCGCACTTTCTATCCCGAGTTGCGAATGAGGCTGGCGGAAGGCTTGGTTCTGGGCTTGCTGGTCGCCGCCAGCGTACTCGTGTCGCTTGCAAAGCTATTGCTCCCGTAGCATAAGCGTCATCGCTTGTGCCGGCGGTGCGAGCTTGCAATTGCCGCTCTTTCGCGCCCAACAGCGAGCAAGCGAGGACGCTTGCTCTACGTTTCGCCGTGCAAACCGCTAAAGACCCAAGACGGCGCAGTCGCTAGAATGCCGCCGCGAATGGCAAAATGGAGCGAACGGAATGACCTGGTCCAGGCGAAACGCCGCGGCGATCTGGCTGGCAAGTGCCGCCGTCTGCTTCTGCGGCTCAGGGCGTCAGGTCTGCGCTGGGCCGGCGCGCAATTCGGCCGCGCCGGCGGAGACGAAGCCTGATTCCAAGCAAACGACTTGGACCTGGCTGAAGGCGAAAGCGAAACAAGCACTGCCGAACGGCCCGCCAGCCGGTCCCTCGCCCGCGAAGCCTGCGGCGCCCCAAGCCTCAACGGTCCATTTTCATTGGTCGTTCGAGGACATCGCCGCGGCGGAGCTTGCCGAAAAGCTGCGAAAGTACGGCTTCGAGTTTCCCGTCAGCGTGACGGGCACGCTCAGCTTGCAGTTGGACGTGGGAGTCCCCTGGCGGTCGCCGCTGGCGAGCGAAGAATACGACCTCGACGGACGCTTGCAAGCGGCCAGGCTCGTGGTCGCCGGAATCGAGGTCCGCAACGTCTCGGCCCACTTGACCTACGATCAAGGGCTGTTGACGCTCGATCACTTGAAGTTCGAGCTTCCCGGCGTCAAGCGAAACGGCGCCTTCCAGGGCGGCGCCGAGATGCAGTTGTCGCCGCCGGGCGAGTTGACGGCCCG
>JAICUM010000338.1 GCA_025935855.1 Pirellulales bacterium
CGCAGCGGGGCAAGAGGCCCAACCTGCGTGGAACCCGTCATTTTAGAGCGACAGCCATCGCTGTCGA
The DNA here is from genome assembly GCA_025935855.1 of Pirellulales bacterium. Classification (GTDB taxonomy): domain Bacteria; phylum Planctomycetota; class Planctomycetia; order Pirellulales; family Lacipirellulaceae; genus Lacipirellula. The sequence goes on from JAICUM010000338.1 coordinate 68, forward strand.
TGGCCGGCTAGAGCAGCATATAGATATGGCACGAAACACTATGCGGCCGGGTTTTTCTCGCCTTCGACATACAACTTAAACGTCACCTCCACCGGCTGCCCATTCCGCGGATCCCGGAACGGAATCTTGCCCACATATACCTTCCCCTGCTCCAGCGGAACCTGCAGCTGCATTGGCGTAGATGGCACCGGCCGTCCGCGCGACGACGAACCGCGCCCCGCCTGCACCGGCTTCAGGTCCTTTTTCAACTCATCGAACTTGTTCAGGTCCAGCGAAGCGAACTTCTCCTTCGCCTTCCCTTTCGCGTCGCCGCCTGCCTCCCCAGTCTCTTCCGCTTCCGCCGTCCACACGCCGAACGTCGCCCCCGGCGCCGGCGGCCCGTATTGGTGCAAATTGAACTGCAGCACCAACTGGTCCTTCACCTGCATCGGCCGCACCCAGATCGGGCCATTCTGATCGTACGGCGCCGGCGCCGGCTGGCCGTCCTTCACCTCGATGTCCGCCTCGGACGAAGTGATCGTCGCGTTCACCTGCGGCCCCTCCATGATCCACGCCACGTGTACCGTCCCGTTGATCGTCCGGTACAGCTCGAACCGCTGATCCTCCTGCGCGGCCCCCTCCTTCAGCTCAACCGACTGCCCTTCCGGCTTGTAGCCGCTTGCGCTCACCATCACGTTGTACCGCATCGGGTACGCCTGAATCTCAACCTTCCCTTCCGAGTCGGCAAGCTTGGCGGGGACTTCCCCAGTCTGCGGCGACGGCCGGTCGTTCGCCGGCTGCAACACGACCTTCGCCCCGGCGATCGGCTTGCCTGACTTGTCCACGACAACCGCCCGGTACGTTTGCTTCGCCGTGTCGTCGTAGCGCTGCACGACGAAATCCTTCGCCGCCGGCACGCGATCCGCCGACGCCGCCAGCTCGAACTCCGACGGCCGCAGCCCGACCTGGTTCACCACCACTTTGCTCGCGTCGTTGCTATGCCGATTCTGCTTCCCCGTGAAGAAGTAGTACCCGTCCTCGAACGCCTCGATCCGCTGATCGTTGAAATTCCCCTGCACCTGGAACGTCGAACGATCCAGCGGCGTCTTCTCCTGATCGACCAGCCGAAACACGCTCGCCACGAGCTGCGTATCGTCCTGGCTCTCGCGGCTGGCGCCGCCGGCGTTGAAGTTGTCGATCCGCTCGACCAGCGCTTCCGGCAGCTTCTCCAGATCGACTCGCTCCCGAATCCGCCCGGCCAGCCGATCCGCCATGCCCGGAAATGCCTTCGCGATCGCCTCGCGATGCCCCTCATAGATCTCGCTCGCCGCCTTGCCGAAGCCCGCTTCCACCAGCAAGCTCGCGTGCCAGTACGCCACGTGCGGATCATTCGGCGCCAGGCGCGCCGCCTCCGCGATCTTGTTGACCGCCTCCATGCCCGACCCGCTCAGCAGCCGCGCCTCCAGCGCACTCAAGAGCAGCTCATTCGCCTTGCTCACGGGCCCAAGATCCAGCGACGCCACCGTCACCACGTCCGCCGCCGGCACGCGCACCTTCGAATCGCGCATCTCGACGACAATCGCATCCCCGTCATACGAAACGTTCCCAATCAGCGTCCCGCCAGTTTTGAGACTAACGATTTCAGTGGCCGCTAACGGTTCCGCAATCAACAGCCCAACCGCGCAGCAAAAAGCGATTCTCAGAGCGTGCATAAAGAACTCCGGCAGCAACAAGGCGCTGCCAATAATGTTCAGACTAGATAATCAACGTATAATAGCCGCGATGCTGCTTTCGCAGGGTGCCACTGGCATTTTGCCAGTGAGAAGTGCCAAACGAGTACCCACTTCAACACCAGCAGGATGCCAGTGGCGCCCTGCGGAGCGTAGCTCCGCGACTAGAGCATCTCGCCCGTCTAGGTCACCTTGCTCAGCTTCGTGATCCGCCCGCGGGCCACCCACTCCGCGACATAAATATTCCCGTCCGCGTCGAAGCAAGCATCGTGCGGATGCACGAACTTCCCGTCGATCCACAGCTTTTCGTCGGCGCGAATGTTCTTCTTGTCGGTCTTCATCCGCTCGCTGTCGTCGCCCAGGTGCGCAATCACCTCGTTCTTCCCGTTTAGCAGCGTCACGCGGCCCACCAAATCCGGAATCAACAGCACCTCGCCGCGCACATCCGCGTTCGCCGGCAGCAAGAACCCCTCCAGCGTCTTCTTGTGCTGTCCATCCAGTGTGAACCACTGCAGCCGCGCATTCGCCCGGTCCGTCACCACCAGCAGCGGCTCCGCCCCGCGATTGTCGATCCACAACCCGTGCGGCGTGTTGAACGTCCCATCCGGCTTCGCATCGCTCTCAGTCGGCTTGCCGATGCTGCTCTGCCACTTGCCGTCCTTGTCGTAGCGATGAATGCGGAAGCTTCCATACCCATCCGCCAGGTAGAATCCGCCGTCCGGGTGAAAAGCGAAATTCGTCGGATGAAACCGGTCGCGGCCCCATGGATTGTTCGCCGGATCGCGCGGTTGAAACGTCTCGCCGGCCGCATATCCGCCAGCTTCCATCGGCGCGTACTTGTGCCACACCACTTCGCCCTTAGGCGTGAGCTTGGCAAAGGAGCGCTTCGACTGGTACGCCGTTACATACAGAAACTCCTCGTTCCCTTCCTGGCGAACTTCCAGTCCGTGGCCGCCGCCCTGAAACTGAGCGCCAAAAGCACGAATGAATTTGCCGTTCGGATCAAACGCAAAAATCGACGGATGGCGCGGCTCCTCAACATGGCCTTCGTGAATGATGTAGACCGTGCCGTCTTTGCCGATAGCCACGTCATGCGTCGTTTGCCACGTGTACTTGTCCGGCAACTGCGCCCAATAATGGTCGCATTCATATTGATGTTCATCCTTACCGAGGACCGGCTTCTTCGCATCCCCCTTCGCGGCGGTGAGCACCGCCGGCGCCGCCAGCGCGGCGAGCGACCCCGCGGCAGCCTGCCTGACAAACGTACGACGAGAAACATTCGACTTGCGCGACATGGTTATTACCCTCAAGAATTCGGTCGAGAAGCGGCCCCTTTAGAGTAGCCGCAACTCGCCGCCCCATGCAATCAGCCGCTGCAAGTTTGCGCCAGGACGCACCGTCGTCAGCCGCCGTCTTACAGTTCGGTTAGAATAGCGTGATGCCTCTACCCAAGCAAAACGCCGATCTCCACGGCTCCACCCCAGACAAATCCGCCGTCGGCCTGCTGTTGATCGACGTCATCAACGACTTCGACTTCCCCGAAGCCGGCCAGCTCCTGCAGTTCGCCCAGCCCATGGCGCAGCGAATCGCAGACCTGGCAGCGCGCGCACGCTCGGCGCGAGTGCCAGTCATCTACGTCAACGACAATTTCGGCCTCTGGCGCTCCGACTTCCGCGCCACGGTCGAGCACTGCCTGCGCTCCGAATCCGCCGGACGCGAAATCGTCGAGCTCCTCCGTCCGCACCCCGAGGACTACTTCGTCCTCAAGCCCAAGCACTCAGGCTTCTTCTCCACGACGCTCGACACCCTCTTGGAGTACCTGGGCGTCCAGTCGGTGATTCTCACCGGCGTCACGGCGAACATTTGCGTCCTGTTCACCGCGAACGACGCCTACATGCGAGATCTCAAACTGTACGTCCCCGCCGACTGCGTCGCCTCCAACACCCGCGAGATCAACGACTACGCGCTGGAGCAAATGCGCACGATCTTGAAGGCGAACATCGGTTCCTCCGCCGAGCTAACGGAAGCCGAACTTTCGCGGCTGTCTAAGTAACGGAGTCGGCGACTTTTAACACGGCAATTGAGTATGTTGTCAAACAAGATAGTTTGACGATGCCGACGCCCCGTATTTAAACTGTCACGTTTCCCTGCCTGACCGACATCGCGCCTCGCAGCCTGCCTCCACCTCGACGAACGCAACCGGAACCGCGCATGCCCTCCAAATCGCTCCTCATCCCGCTTTCCCTCGCCGCGTCGCTCCTCCTGTCTGCACTCCCTCGCGCCAGCGCCGCCACCACCGGCTCGACCGGCGGCGGCCAACCCATCGACAACTCGCAGCCCTCGCTCGCGATGAACTACCTCATCCGGCTCGACGGCGCCCCGGGCCAGGTCGGCGAAGTCCTCCCCTTCGCCGGCGCCTTCGCACCCGCCGGCTACGCCTTTCCTCAAGGTCAGCTCCTGTCGATCGACCAATTCCCCAATCTCTTCGGCGAGCTCGGTGCCACCTACGGCGGCGACGGCGCGAACACCTTCGCCCTCCCAGACCTCCGCGGCCGCACTCCCATCCAGCGCGGCCAAGGCGCCGGCCTCACGAACCGACCCATCGGCACGTCCCTAGGCGCTGACGCCGTGACGATGAGCCTCTCGAACCTGCCGTTCCACCATCACAATATTCCAGGCGGCACCATCTCAGGCCCGGCGGGTTTCTCGGATCCGCTGAACAACGAGCAGCCGTCGCTCGCGATGAACTATGCCATCGCGCTCAACGCCAATTTCCCGTCGGACACCGTCGCCAACCCGCCCACCTGGACAGGCCAGGTCCGCCTCTTCGCCGGCGCAACCACGCCCAGCGGCTACGCCTCGGCGGACGGCCAGCTCGTCCCCGTGAACAACAATCTCGCCCTGTTCCAACAACTGGGAACAACCTACGGCGGCAACGGCGCCTCGACGTTCGCCCTGCCCGACCTCCGCGGGCGAGCCGTCATCCATAAAGGCAACTCCGATGGCGTCAACACACACGCGCTCGGCGACAAAGTCGGCTCTGAAATGGTGACTTTGAACGACAGCCAACTCCCCATCCACACCCACTCGATGGCCGCTCCGGCCATCGCCACGCTCCCCGATGGCGGCGGCCAACCGTTCAGCAACATGGAGCCGTCGATCGCGCTGAACTACATCATCTGCATCCAGGGAAACTTCCCCTCGGCAAACTCAGGCGCCAATGAGCCCTTCGTCGGCGAGCTCGCCCTCTTCGCCGGCAGCGTCGCGCCACGAAACTGGGCGTTTGCCAACGGCCAAGTCCTTCCCGTCGCACAAAACACCGATTTGTTTGCCATCCTGGGCACGACCTACGGCGGCAACGGCGCGAACACGTTCGAGCTGCCCAACCTCCAGGGCCGAACGATCATCGGCGCCGGCAAAGGCCCGGGCCTGACCGATCGCAGCCGCGGCCAATCCTACGGCGAAGAGAGCACAACCCTCACGGTAAGCCAGCTCCCAACGCACACTCACACGTACGCCACCTTCGACGGCGATTACAATGCCAACGGCTTCGTCGACGGCGCCGACTTCCTCAACTGGCAGCGCGGCTTTGGCGTGGCCTTCCCGGCAACGCACAGCCAAGGCGACGGCGACTTCAGCGGCGACGTCGATAACTTCGACCGCCAAATCTGGTCCACCCAATTCGGCGCC
>JAICUM010000466.1 GCA_025935855.1 Pirellulales bacterium
CGCCTACCGCCCCTTGCGCGCCGCCGCCGATGTGAACTCGCAGATCAATGTCGGCGTCATCGGCTGCGGCGTGCGCGGTACGGAAGTCTCCGGCCTGTTCAGCAAGCTCAAGGGCGTGGCCATCACCGGCCTGTGCGACCCTGATTCCGAGCGCGTCGCCGCGCTCAAGAAGACTTACCCGAAGGCCAAAACCTGGGCCGACCTCCGCGGCTTGCTCGATGACAAGACGATCGACGCCGTCATCGTCACCACTTGCAACCATTGGCACGCGCTCGCGGCCATTTGGGCGATGCAAGCCGGCAAGGACGTATACGTCGAAAAGCCCATCGCCAACAACCACTGGGAAGGCCAGCAGATCGTCGCCGCGGCGAAGCAATTGAAGCGCATCTGCCAGGTCGGCACGCAGCAGCGCTCCGACCCCATGCAGGCCGACATCAAAAAGTTCCTGCACGAAGACAACGCGATCGGCAAGCTCAAGTCCGTCCGCGTCAACCGGTACGGCGTCCGCCAGTCCATCGGCAAGCGTTCCACGCCGCTCGAAATCCCCAAGACCGTCGATTACAACCTCTGGCTCGGCCCAGCCCAGGACGTGCCGCTGTACCGCGACAAGCTCCACTACGACTGGCACTGGATGTGGAACACCGGCGCCGGCGAGATGGGCAACTGGGGCGTCCACGTGCTGGACGACGTCCGCAACAACGTCTTCCTCGACAAAGTGACCATGCCCGCCAAGCTCCACGGCGTCGGCAGCCGCGTGCTGTGGAACGACGCCGGCGAAACGCCGAACGTCCACCTGGCCCACTTCGACGCCGGCGGCGTGCCGGTCCTTGTCGCCCTCTGCAACATCGGCAGGTCGCCAGGTAGTTCAAAGGCCCCCGAACGCCCCGGCCCCGGCAGCGGCTACGTCGCCTACTGCGAAGGCGGCCGCCTCGAAGGCCAGCGCGGCAGCGCCGTCGCTTACGACAAGGCCGGCAAGCAAATCAAGAAGTTCAAAGGCACGGGCGGCAACGGCATCCACCAGCAGAACTTCATCGACGCCATGCGCTCCCGCGATCCAAAAATCCTGCATGCCCCGGCGGACGTCGGCCTCTACTCCACCGGCTGGTGCCACCTCGCCAACATCGCCTGCCTCGTCGGCAAGTCGATCCCCGCCGACCAACTGGCATCCGTCAAATCCGACAGCGAAGCCTGTGCGGAGCTCAAGGAAGAATTCGAACGCATCCTCGCCGCGAACAAAGTCAGCAGGGATAAATTAAGAGTCAGCCCGCCGCTTACGTTCGACCCGAAGAGCGAGCAGTTCACGGGCGACCACGCCGACGCCGCCAATCCGCATTTGCGGCGCGAATTCCGCAAGCCGTTCGTGGTCCCCGACATCGCCGCCGGCGCCGCGTCGCAGGCTGCTTCGTAGCCTCAAACCGCCCGCGACAATCTAACCGCCGAATTCGCCCCACACCTTGGGCGCCTTGTAGTCCTTGGGTTGCGGCTTCGCCTTGGGCGGCGCGGCCTGCTCGGCCAATGCCGCGAGCTTTCGCTGAAGCTCTTTAACTTCCTCCGGATGCTCATCCGCAACGTTCGACTTCTCGTACGGGTCGTCGCGAAGGTTGTAAAGCTCGGCATGATCTTGCTCGTTCGCCGGCTCGCTCGCCTTTGCGTTTCGCTTGCCGCCCCGCTGGCCGCCGCCCTCATGGTGAACGACAAGCTTCCAGTCGCCAGCCCGAATTGCGCCCACCGCGGGCGCCGTGTTCAGAAGAATGACGTCGTGCGGCGACTTGCCGCCCGCGGCAATGGTTTGCCACGCGTCCCGCCCGTCCATTGCCAGTTCCCCAGTCGGCTTCGCATGGCAAAGCTCCAGCAGCGTCGGCCGCCAATCGACGACGTGGATCGGCTCGGTCACCTTCGATCCGGCCGCAATGTGCCTGTCCCACGTCGCGAACGCCGCCACGCGCACGCCCCCTTCGTAGACGCCCCCTTTGCCTCCGCGGTACTTGCCATTGTCGGTGATTCGCCCAGGCGACGGCCCGCCGTTGTCGCTGGAAAAGATGAACAACGTGTTGTCGCGGACCCCCGCCTTTTCGACGGCTTCCACGACGCCGTTGATCGCATGATCAACCGAGGTCAGCATGGCCGCGTATTTCTGCCGCTGGCCTTTCAGGTTTGGATACGCCTTGACGCCCCCCTTGGGCGGTTCGTAGGGAGAGTGAACCGCGTTAAACGGCACGTACAAAAAGAACGGTTTTTTGCCGGCATTATCGGTAACGAACTTCGCCGCATGTTCCCCGATAAGGTCAGTGCTGTAACCCTCGTCCCGGCAAATCTGATCGTCCTTGTGCCAGTCAAATCCCCCGTCGCGCACATGGGTAAAGTAGTCGAGCGCGCCGTTGTAATGACCATACTGATGGACGAACCCACGCTTGAGCGGCAGGTATTCAGGAGCGAAGTGCCCGAGATGCCACTTGCCGAAGATGCCCGTTTCATAGCCGGCTGCTTTCAGATCGTCGGCCAACGTCCGCTCATCGAGCGGCAAGCCGAACTTGGCCCACGGTTTCACCACGCCGACCTGCAGGCCGAACCGCATCGGATAACGGCCCGTCAGCAGCGCCGCGCGCGTCGGGCTGCAAAGCGGTTGGACATAAAACGCGTCGAGCGTGGCGCCCGCCGCCGCCAGCCGGTCGATGTGCGGCGTCTTGATCTCGACGCCGCCCATGAAGCCGCAATCCTCGCGGCCCATGTCGTCCACCAAAAAGTACACAATATTCGGCGGAGCTTTGTCCGCCGCTGAAGCCGTACCCGCGGCGGCGCAGCCCATCAGCAACGCACAAACAAGAAGACGATTCATAAGAAACTTGCTTTCAATTTCGACTGGAATACGCGGGGTCAACACAGGCGAGGCCGTTTTGTTCTTAATCTATTCAACTGGCGGCCGGCCGTGCGCCGCGATGGTTTACAAAAACCTTGCCAGAGCACTATTGTGTACCGTTTCCAGCCTGTGTCCATCACGGGCGGCGAAGTCTCAAAGGCTTATTGGACGGCGACCATGGAAAACTCCAGAGACTGGAACGAAAGCTACCGCAGCGGAAATCTGCCTTGGGATACGGGTCAGCCCTCCTCGGAACTGCAACGTGTTGTACGGGAAGTCGGCATTCAGCCGTGCCGTGCGCTGGAAATAGGCTGCGGAACGGGGACCAACAGCCTCTGGCTCGCCCAGCAGGGTTTCGAGGTCACCGGCGTCGATCTGGCGCCGCTGGCGATTGAGCGCGCGAACGAGCGCGCCAAAGCCGCCGGCGTCAAAGCGCATTTCGAGGTCGCCGATGTGCTCCAGTTGCCCGATCTGCGCGGCCCCTTCGAATTCTTTTTCGATCGAGGCTGCTACCATGCCGTTCGCCGAAGCGCGCCGCGGCAGTATGCCTCCGCCGTTGCGCGGCAATTGGCTTCCGGCGCCCGCGGCCTGATCCTGGCGGGCAACGCCCGCGAGCCCCACGAACCCGGCCCGCCGGTGGTTACGGAAGAACAAATTCGCGAGGAGCTCGGCGTGGCGTTTCACATACTCGACCTGCACGAGTTCCGCTTCGACGAAGCCCCTGGCGTTTCCGAACGCTTTCTCGCGTGGTCTTGCCTGGTTGAGAAAAGTTATTGATGTTCAGGAGTCTAAGAACAGCGTGCCATGCGCACGTCCGCGTGGGCATGTAATTGACCGGTAGGCATGCCCACGTCGGCGGACCTCCGAGGGCATGGCACCCGTTCGATTGGCAATCTGAAAATCAATACACGAACAATCATGACTTTGGGGCCGCGATGATGCCGGCAAGCCGATCCGCGACGAATTCGATTTCTTCCCGGGTTGAATTCCTGCCGAGGCTGAAGCGGATGGCGCCGAGACCAACAGATTCTGGCACGCTCATCGCTTTCAGCACCGGGCTCAGCTTGTAGCTCCCTTCGTGGCATGCGGAGCCGGTTGACGCCGCCACTTCCGGCATGCGAGACAAGATTTCCTGGCCCAGTTGATCGCGGAAGCTGACGTTAAGCGTGTTGGGCAACCGGCGTTCGGGATGCCCATTGAGCACTATGGCATCGCCAAATCGCTCCTGCAACCGTCGCCAGAAATGATCGCGCAG
>JAICUM010000071.1 GCA_025935855.1 Pirellulales bacterium
CGTCGATGAAACCAAGGCCGCCGCGATCCGCCATTGGCTCGATGAATCAACAAACTTGCTCACCGAGCTCGACGAACTCGGCCCCTACTTGCGGCCGGAAACCTTCGAAAGCGACAAGTACAAAGCCGACCAGGATTTGGTCGTCACGAAGCTGACCGTGACGAATCGCCAGATGACGCTCGACGCGGTGGCTAAGGCGAGCGACGCGATTCTGCCGGCCGAAAGTCGGCTGCGCTCCGGCAACTATCGCGTCGATCGCGGTCCGGTCGAAGCCACCTCCAAGACGCTGCCGGGCTACAGCGTGAGCGTGAGCGACACGCTGCAGCATGGCGAAGCCGCCGCGCCAGCCGGAGGCGCGAAATGACGAGCCGCGAAAAAACGCTGATCGGCGCCGTGGCCGTCGCCGTGGTCGCCTGGGGAGGTTCCAAAGCCGCCACGAGTTACCGCGAGACCCTGGAGCGGAACACGAGCCAAAAGACCGAGGCCGAGCAGGCGCTGAACGAAGCGAAGGTCTCGGTCCGCCGCGGTGAGCACGCTCGCCGGCAGCTCAACGAATGGGCCGACCGCTCCCTGCCGCGCGATCGGGACATCGCCGAGTCGCTGTACGAGGATTGGCTGCGCGCGCAGATCACCGGCGCCGGGCTGGAACTGACGCAGCTTTCCGACCGCACGGCCGCGGGCCGGAATGCGCAGTATTCCGAACTGTCGTTCGAATACCGCGGATCGGGCACGCTCGAGCAACTGGCGGATTTCCTGTTCCGCTTCTATTCCGCGCCGCACCTGCACCGCATTTCCGCCGCGACGATCACGGGCGCCGACGCCGGCAAGAAGCTGAATCTTTCGATGGCCGTCAACGCCCTCGTCCTGCCGAATGCGACGAGAGCCGACAAGCTCGCCGAAGGTGAGCCGCGCAAACTGGCCGGCACGCTGGACGAGTATCGCAAACGGCTGACGTCCAGAAACCTGTTCGTGGCCTACACGCCCAAGGCGACCGACAAGGGGGATGGCGTCGCAGCGAAGAACCGCGTCTCCGGCTTCACTTACGAGTCCGACGGCTGGGTCATGTGGGTACAAAACGAAGACTCCAAAGAGATCAAGCGCGTCGCGAAGGGCGACGACGTCGATTACGGAAAAGTGAAGGGGAAGGTCGTGGAGGTCAGCGGCAGAAATGCCGTGATCGAAACCGCCGACGGCCGCAAGGAAATCCGGATCGGCCAGAAGTTCTCCGAAGCGATGCCCGTCGAAGCGCCGGCCGCTCAAGCCAAGCCGGAGCGCGCGAAGGGCGGCTCTCCGGAAGCGGCGTGAGTTGGGCTCGCCAATTCTTTCTTGCTGCGCACGGGTGCCATGCCCACGGAGGTCCGCCGACGTGGGCATGTTGCTTTGAGGTTACATGGCCACGCGGACGTGGGCATGGCACGCTAGTTTGATTGGCATTCTGAAGATCAATTGCCGCATTCCGCGCGCAGGTCGCGCTTGGCCTCTCCCCGGCGCCATCTCTGCCAGCACTGCTTTTTGCACCAAATCCCCCTAGCGAGCGGGATTCACTGGCGCTTCGGGTAAACTTTGCCGATTATTCCGGTTGTATGGCTCGCCGGCGCCCGTGCGCCGTCGTTGTCGCATTGAAAAACCCTCAAGCCAGGACGGCCATGTTGCTACGATCGCGGCACAACATGCGCGGAATGCTGCAATCGGCCGTTGCAGTCTTGCTCGCCGCGCTGACGGTCACCGAGGCGCGCGCCCAGGCGGTTAGCGGTCCGCAAATCGCCCCCGCGAATGGCCCCAACGCTGCCGCGCCGCGTGCGGCCGCTCCTGCATCGCAAGCAAAGCCAGCCGCCGCGCCGCTCCCCGCGGTCGAAGAGCGGATGCAACTCACGCAGCTCACCGCCGAGCAGTTCCACACGCGTATCGAAAAGGCCTTCGGCAAAGCGCTCCCCCTGATGGCGGACGACGGCTCCGGCTGGCTCCGCTTCGCCGTGAGCGACGGGCAGGGGACGCAGGTCCTCATCGCGGCTCATCAAAAGACGCGCGAAGTACGGATGGTCGGCCGGCCCAATCAGCTCCGCGGCTGGAAACAAATCATCGCCACCATGGACGCGCCGGCCCAGCCCGAGGCGGGCAAGGTCACGCAGCTTATTGCCACGGACAAAGCCGCCGGGCCGAAAATCAAACAAACCGTCGGCGTGCTGCTAGCCCAAGGCCAGGCGCCGCGCGCCAACCAGAACCAGCAACCGCAACAACCTCAGCAGCCGGCCCAAACTCCGCAGCAGCCGGCGCTCGGCGGAGCCAATGGCGCGGCCACGAATCCCAACGCGATCGCTCAACAGGCCGGCTCGGAAGGGCTGCTGGGGCCGGTCGAAATCACCAACGTCGAAGGCACCGACTTCTTCGTCGTCCGCGGCAATCCGCGCGACGTGGAAAAAGTCATGGAGGTCATCCGGCAGATCGAAGCGATGAGCCGGGTGAGCGAGCCGCTGATCGTCGTTCATGCACTGAAATATGTCGATGCCGATGGGATGGCGCGGCTCTTAGCCCAAATGTTCGCGCCGGCGCAGCCGGGCGGCTTTAGCCTGGCGCCTTATTATGGCGCGCTGCTGCCGTTGCCGCTGGGCAATCCCAACGCCGTGCTTCTCATCGGCGGTCCCGGCACGGTGGCAAAGGCTGAAGACCTTCTGCGGCAGCTCGACGTGCCGGGCGAATCGCTCACACAGTTCGAAGTCTTCCCGCTGAAAAACGCGAACGCCGAACAGGCGCAGACGGTCGTCGAGCGGTTGTTCACTCAAGAGCAAACGGAACAGGCCCAACCGCAGCCGCCGCTCACGCCCAAGGCGCTGGTGATCTTCGAGCCGCGCACCAATTCGCTCATCGTGCGCGCGGGGCCGCGCGATATGGAAGCGGTGCGCAAGCTGCTCCAAGAGCTCGATCGGCCCGGAGGCGAGAAGGTCAACGAGATTCGCGTCTTTCCGTTGAAGAACGCGATGGCCAGCGATCTTGCCCCCGTGTTGCAGCGGGCGGTCCGTGGCGGCGGCATTTCGGACACGGCCACGGAGTCTCGGCAAAACCCGGCGGCGCTGTTGCGAATGGTCACCATCGACGCCCAAGGCCGGCAGCAACTTGCCTCCGGCGTGCTTCAAGGAGTCACGGTCAATCCGGACAACCGGGCCAACGCCCTCATTGTGTCGGCCCCGCCGGAGAGCATGCCGCTCATGGCGGCCCTCATCGCGCAGCTCGACGTGGCGCCGAGCGTCAGCGCTCAGATCAAAGTCTTCACGATCGAAAATGGTGACGCCGTGACGCTGGCCGAGATGCTCCGCGGATTGTTCGGCTCGCCGAGCGGCGGGGGAGGGCAGGGCGGCGGCCCCGGCGGCGGCGGTGGAGGCGGCGGCCAGGCTAATCCAAACGGTCAGATTTTCTCGCTCCGCTTTGAAGTCGATGAGCGAACCAACAGCATTATCGTCGCTGGCAGCGCCGACGAGCTGCTCGTGGTCGAAGCGGTGCTCTTGCGGCTAGACGCGGCCGAAAGTCGCACGCGCGTCAACCGCGTGTACAAGCTGAAAAACGCGGATGCCGAGCAGGTCGCGCAAGCCCTGCAAGAATGGATGCGGCAAAAACGCGAAGTCGAAGCCACGGCCCCGGGCGTGGCCAGCCCGTTCCAACAGTTGGAACGCGAGATAGTCGTTGTCGCGGAAATCAACAGCAACAGCCTCATCGTCTCCGCGACGCCGAACTACTACCAAGAGATCACGCAGATCGTGCAGCAGCTCGACGAGCAGGCGCCGATGGTGATGATCCAGGTGCTCATCGGCGAAGTGCGCCTCGGCGACGCCGACGAATTCGGCGTCGAGCTCGGCCTGCAAGACTCGGTGCTGTTCGACCGCAGCCTGATCGATCCGACCAACTTCGTCACCACCAACTCGAACGTCATCACGCAAGGGGCCGGCGGCGCCAACACGCAGGTCAACCAGCAGATCATCCAGTCGGCGCCGCTGACGCCGGGTTTCAATTTCGGCGACCCCTCGCGTCCGCTGGGCAACAACGGCAGCACCAACGCGATCGCGAACGCGGCCCGGGTCGGCGCCCAAAGCTTGTCGAGCTTCAGCGTGGGCCGCGTCGATCCAGACCTTGGTTTCGGCGGCTTCGTCCTGTCGGCCTCCAGCAAAAGCGTGAGCATGCTGCTGCGGGCCTTGCAAGAATCCCGCCGGCTCGACGTGCTCAGCCGGCCGCAGATCATGGCCCTCGACAACCAGGAAGGCCGCGCGTTCGTGGGCGAAATCGTGCCCATCATCACCTTCAGCAGCCTCACTCTGAATGGAACGCCACAGAACTCGGTCTCGCCGACGCCGGTCGGCCTCGAGCTGCGAGTCCGGCCGCGCATCAGCCCCGAAGACCTTGTGGTCATGGAAGTTCTGGCGGCCAAGCGAGAGCTCGGCCCGCTCGACCAAGGTGTGCCGATTTCCATCGCGCCCAACGGCGATCCGATCCGCGTGCCGCGCATCAATTCCATCGAAGCACAGACCACGGTCAGCGCCGTGAGCGGACAGACGGTCATTCTCAGCGGTCTGATCACGAAGCGCAACGAAGAGCTCCATCGCCGCGTGCCGCTGCTGGCCGACGTGCCGCTGGTAGGAGACCTCTTCAAGTACGACTCGTCCAAACAGGTGAAGAGCGAATTGTTGATCGTCATGACGCCGACAGTCGTCCGCAGCCGGTACGACTCGGACAGGCTCAAGCAGATTGAATCGGCTCGAATGAGCTGGTGCCTGTCGGATGTCGTCGCATTGCACGGCGCCGTCGGCCTGCGAAGCGATAACGATCTCCTCGGCGCTGCCGAGGCCCAAACCGTGATGCCGCCGGTCATCGCCGACGGCGAGCTCGTGCCGTCGAACCCGGCCGCCGTCGGCCCGCCGCCGCCCGCGCCGGACACGGCTCCGACGCCGGCGCCAGGCGTACTGCCGCCGCCGCCTGCCGCCGCGACCCCTTAAAGTTCCGAGACCTTTTTATCCAGATCCAAAATAAACGACCAATAGCCGCGGAGCTATGCTCCGCAGGCGCAGCGGCGAGGATGCTCCGATCGCAATTCTCCAGCGGAGGTAGCTCCGCGGCTACTAGTTCAATTGGACATTTGGCACTTACGCGCAAAGTTCATCATGGCTCGCCATTCGTCAACGAACCCGCGGCATTTCGTTCTGGCTTTGGCGCCGCTGCTTGCGGTAATGCTTCTCACCGTCGGCTGCGCGAGCAAATCCGAAAAGTGGAAGTTCGCGCACTGGGACCTGCGGCGGGCCGTCGGCATGAAGCCGAAGAAGCCCGAACCGGAAGTTCCCACGCGGCTCGTCGCCACGTGGTCGGACGCTACGTTGAACAAAGTCGGCGAACCGGCCAAGCGCGGGTTCGGCGGCCGGCTCGTCTTCTTCAAGGACGACATGCAGGACCCGGTGCACGTCCAGGGGCAGCTTGTCGTGTATGCGTATGACGAAAGCGCCCAAGCGACGCCGGGCGCCGCGCCTACCAGGCGCTACATCGTCACGCACGAACAATTCGCGAAGCAAGAGGGTTCATCGAGCCTCGGCCCTTACTACAGCGTCTGGCTGCCGTGGGATGACGTCGGCGGTCCCTCGAAAAAAATCAGCCTGATCACCCGCTTCGAGCCGAAGGACGGACCGATTGTGCTCGGCGAGCAAACCAACCACTATCTGCCGGGCGTCGAAGCGCCGACGGAAAAGTCGATCGCCGTGGCGCCCTCGCCGACCACGCAAGCGGCCGCAGCGCCGGCTCCGGCAGCAAGTGCTCCCGCGAGCGGACAAACGGGCGTGCAGCTCGCGGGATTCAACGGCCAGAACGATGCCGCCAAGGAAAAACAATCGATGGCCACGGCCACGATCGAGGTCCCAATGCGAGTTGGACAGGCGATGCAGGCGGCGCCTTACGCGCCGCCGTCCGTCATCCGCAATACAACGGTCCGTGCGTCAACGTTCCCAGCCGAGCCGCAAAACGCTGTGGCGACGACTCCGCCTACCACTCCAGGCGTTCGCGCCGCGGCTATGGCGCCGCCTGCGGCGCCACCGTCAACTGGTTCTGCACCTGCGATATCCCCGGCTCCAGCAGCGCAAGCTGTTCCGCTAATGCCGCCTCGTGGGGACTATTTACGGAGCCTCGAAGCGTCGCCGTTTGGCCGGAAATCTGGATCTGGGCGCCGGTCATAGCGTGGGCCGCCAACGTGTGGTTGATGCGCGTTTGGACTGCGGGCGCCGCGCGGACGGCTGAAGGAGCGGGCGGTTCAAATCCAGGAACGAGCTTCACTCGGATTGGCGGCGGGGCATTCCGCTGCTCACGCCACCGCCGGCGAGATTCGCGCATGTCATTCAGATTGTCGATCATCTGATCGAGCATGCCGCCCTGGCCGGGCACGCGCTCGGTGCCTTGAAATCCGGCCCGCACGTCGCTGGCGTCGCGGCCGACGAATCCGCCTTGCTGAAATTGCTGGCCGCCGCCGCGCCCATTGCCAAAGGCGCTCTGATTGCCAAACGCGTTCTGCGCGAACGTCGTGCCGTTCGTATTGGAGCCGATCGAACCGTTCCCGCCAAAACCGTTGTTTCCGCCGCCGAACGAGTTGTTGCCGCCCATGGAGGAGCCGCCCATGCCCATTCCCCCGCCATAGCCGTTGCCGCCGCCATACGCGTTGCCCATGCCGCCTTGACCGCCCGAGTTCCCTGAGAACGGCAAACGGCCGCCTGAGCCGGACCCATACTGGGTCGCCTGCGAGGCATAAGAAGTCCGCTGCTGGGCGAATGCCGGGACGGTCATGAGAGAGCCGACCAGCACGGTCGCAAAGCCGGCTGCCGAACGCGGAAAGAGCTTCATGGTTTGCCTGCCTGCTGGCGGGGCCTCTAGAAGATTCGCTGCGATTGCTATAAGTATACCATATTGAATCGCACCCCCAACGCCCGCCCCCGAAAGCCAGTGCTTCTGCCCGTCCAAGCGAGCCGCCGGCCTGCGGCCGCCGCGGGTGGCGCCAGTGACCGACCCGCAACGCCTTCCCAGCGGCAAGTGTGCCGCCGGCCAGGTTTTTGCTTGGCGAACGCGTTGGCGGAAGCGTGCAAGAGAGAATCGCAACCATCATGCCGCGGAGGTAAGCCATGGAATTCGTCGCCACCAACCCCGCCGGCATGAAGGCCAAATGGGTGTCCTACGGCGCCTCGCTCGCCGAGCTGTGGACGCCCGACCGCGACGGCCATTTGGCGGACATTATCCTAGGGTTCGACAC
Source organism: Pirellulales bacterium (assembly GCA_025935855.1). Lineage (GTDB taxonomy): Bacteria > Planctomycetota > Planctomycetia > Pirellulales > Lacipirellulaceae > Lacipirellula. The sequence continues at coordinate 7,262 of JAICUM010000071.1, forward strand.
GGAAGCGGGCTTTCATTCCGAGGACAATCAGCACTTCGGCGCCACCACCGGCCGGTACGCCAATCGCATCGCCGGCGGCAAGTTTGAGATCGACGGCCGCGAGTACCAGCTTGCCCTGAACAACGGCCCGAACCACCTGCACGGCGGGCCGCACCGCGCGCTCGGCAAAGTCGAGTGGCAGGGCGAGTTATTCGAAGGCGAGCTCGGCTCCGGCGTCCGCTTTCATTACATCAGTCCGGACGGCGAAGAAGGCTATCCCGGCACGCTCGACGTGACGGTGACCTACACGCTCACGCTCATGGGTGGCTTGCGAATCGATTACGCGGCGACGACTGACAAGCCGACGATCATCAATCTCACGAACCACACGTACTTCAACTTGGCGGGTCAAGGGGCACCGACGGCGCTGGATCACGTCGTGTGGATCGCCGCCGAGCGCTACACGCCGAAGGACGCCCACGACATTCCGACCGGCGAGATAGCGCCGGTCGCCGGCACGCCGCTAGATTTCCGCCAGCCGCGGCGGCTCGCCGATCGCATTGACGAGCTTGGCGATGTGCAGCAGAAGGACGGGTACGATCACAACTTCGTGCTCGACGGCCCCGAAGGCGTCCTGCGCCTGGCCGCGGAGCTGTACCATCCGCCCTCGGGCCGCAAGATGCGCGTCCACACCGATCAGCCCGGCATCCAGCTTTACACCGGCAACATGCTTCGCGGCCAGCGCGGGAAGAACGGCGCCACCTATCCGCGGCGCTCAGCGGTGTGCCTCGAGACGCAACATTTCCCCGACTCGCCGCACCACCTGAACTTCCCCTCAACAGTGCTGCGTCCCGGCGAGACGTACCGGCAAACGTGCGTATACGAATTCAGCGTGGAGACAGAATAGCACGCGGAGGAACGCGGATTTTGCGGATTCACGCGGATAAGTGAAAAGTTTAGCCGCGACCCGGTAGGGGAGCGCTCCCCTACCGGGTCGCGGCTAAACGTCTCGATCGGACACAACGGCCGATCCGCGAAAATCCGTTTAATTCGTGTTCACCCGCGTTCCATTCTTCTGCGCTACTCGAAGCGAATCTCCAGTATCTGAAACCGATTCACCCCCGCCGGCACCTCAACTTCCGCCTTCTCGCCGACCTTCTTGCCGAGCAGCCCCTGCGCCAGCGGGCTGGTGACCAGAATTTTCCCCACGTCGTAGTCCTCTTCGCCGGCGCCGACAAGCGTGAATTCCTCCGTGTCGCCAAAGTCCAGATCCTTCACCTTCACCGTGGCGCCGAACACCACCTGATCCTTCGGCATCGTCGAGACATCCACAATCTCAGCGCCGGCCAGCTTGCTTTTGAGCATGTTGATCTTGGCCTGCAGCAGCCCCTGGCTTTCGCGGGCGCCGTGATACTCCGCGTTTTCCTTGAGGTCGCCTTCCGCCCGGGCCGAAGCGATCCGCTTCTCGATCTCCGGCATCTGAACATTTTCAAGCTCAGCGACCTCCGCCTTGATTTTGTCGTAGCCCGCGCGGGTCATCGGAATGCGATCGGACATGCTTCGCCTCGGCTCAAAAAAATGGGGTCTTCCTTGCGGAAGACCCTTCGTGTGGATTCACAAATTGTGGATCGACCGGCGGGGCGTGTAAAGCCCCGGCCAAGCGGAGCCATCTCGCTCCGCGAGATTGTCCGGGGTCGGGAGTCTTTTGCGACTGGCCGCGATTTTATGAATTCAGGGTCGCCAGCCGCAAAAGACTCCCGACCCCTTCCGCGATCACCGCTCAGCCGTATACAGCAATCGCCCGCACGCGGTGCAAAACACCGGCTTGCCGAGCAGCAGATGATTCTGCATGTTCAGCGTCACTTGCTGCCCGCAACCTTCGCACACGCCGGACTCCATGCGGGCCATCCCCTCGGCGCCTTTGGCGCGAATCACGCGGCGGTAATCTTCGCGAAACTCCGCCGGAAGGCGCTTCTCCGCTTCGATCAGCTCCTTTTCAAGCCGAGCGATGTCGCCTGCGATCGACTGGCCTTCCTGGGCCACCGAGTCGCGGAACTTCGACAGGTCGTTCTTCGCGACCTCCAGCCGACCTTTCACTTCGACGACGGACGATTCCAGGTGATCGGTCTTCTCCAGCACTTCGAGAATCTCGTCGGCCAGAACGCTGCCGGCCATCTCGGCGGCCGCGATCTGCTCGATCATTGTTTGATACTCTTTGTTGCTGTTGCACGAGTTCAGCTTCACCTTCCATTCGGCGATGCGATTCTCGCTCGCCTTGAGGTCAAGCTGCTTGCGGTCGGCGGCGACTTTCGCTTGCTTCACCGCGTCCTGAGCGGCGTGCAGCTCAGCGTCGAGTTTCCCGGCGTTCGCCTCGCGGGCCTTCACCTGGCGCGGGCCCCGCTCTTGCCGCTCGCGCAAATCGGCGAGCTGGCGATGAATGCGGTGCAGAAGTTCGAGCAATTCAGAATTGGCCGCCATGGCGCGCGTTCTCGATGGGGTGTCCTTGGTTCGTGCATTGTACCGCGCGCTTCCAAGTGCGACACCCAACGCCGGCCAGAATGGCCGGGCTATATAGCCGAGCCATCTCGCCACAGCGAGTCGCCTGCGGAGACCTGGCTCGACGCCAAACTTACTTTACACAACGCCGCGCGCAAAAAAACGGCGCCGCCGCAGCGATACGGGCGCTGCGGCGGCGCTCGAGGTGCATTTGACCGCCGCTTCGACCGCGGCGGTTAAATGGAAGCTAACTCGTTACGCCGCCATGCGAACTTCTTCCAGCTCCTGAAGCTCGGCCGGCTGCTCGTCCCACACTTCCTCAGGCGAAATCTGCGGGCTGTCGGCCACGTATTCGGCCAGCTCGCAGCTGCGCACCGGGTGTTGCAGCTTCGCGACAGCCTTCGCCTCGATCTGCCGCACACGCTCGCGGGTCACCTTGAAAATGCGGCCCACCTCTTCCAGCGTGTAGCAGTAGCCGTCGGTCAGGCCGTAGCGGAGTTTGATGATCTCCCGCTCGCGGAACGTGAGCGTTTTGAGCAAATCGTCGATCTTCTCTCGCAGCAGACTGTTGTTCGCGAGCTTCAGCGGATTGTCGGTGTGGGCGTCCTCGACAAACTCGCCGAAGCTGCAGTCGTCGCCCTCGCCGATCGGCCGATCAAGGCTGACCGGCGTGCGGCCGACGTCCAGCACGTGGAGGCTCTCCTCAAGGCTGATGCCCGCGGCCAGCGCCGTCTCTTCCGGCGAGGGCAGCCGGCCGAGTTCGTGCTGCAGTCGCTTCGCAGTCTGCTGCAGCTTGCTCAAGACATCGATCATGTGTACCGGGATGCGGATGGTGCGGGCCTGGTCGGCGATCGCGCGGGTGATCGCCTGGCGAATCCACCACGTGGCATACGTGCTGAACTTGAAGCCGCGGCGGTATTCGTACTTGTCCACCGCCCGCATCAGGCCCGTGTTGCCCTCCTGGATGAGGTCCAGGAAGCTCATGCCGCGGTTGCGGTACTTCTTCGCGATCGAAACCACCAGCCGCAGGTTGCCGCTGGACAAGTCGCGCTTCACGCGCTCGAACTCCGTGAGCTGCGTCCGCAGTAGCTCGCACCGCTCACGCAGGCTGCGTGGCGATTCGAGGGTTTGCAGCATGAGCTCCTTCAGTTGCTTGCGAACCGGCGCCATGCGCTGCGGCGAGGCGTTCTCGGCTTTGAGCTGCCGCAGTTGGTTCTGCAGCCGGTCCATGCGGCGCGAGACTTCTTCAAGCTGCTGCATGCACGGCTGCACGCGGCGAGTGCGAAGGCTGAGCTCTTCGACCAACCGCAGCATCTTCCGGCGGCGACGCAGGAAGCGAACGCGGGCCGCCGCTTTCGTCTCAGCGTCGGCGGTGCGGCTCGTTTGCAACGCAAAATCATGCCGCTGGGCCTGCATCAGCTTACGCAGCGTCGGCAAGTTCTCCGGCATGCGGGCCGAGACCTGCGTCTTGGTGAGCCGCTCGGTGAGCGACACCTTGATCGTGCGATCGAACGGCAGGTCGCCGGATTGCACGCGCTCCAGGATCCCAACCGTGTTCTCCAGCGCCAGGAACGACCCCAGGATGTTCCGGCGGAACCGCTTGCGGCAGATCTCGATCTTCTTGGCGAGCGAGATTTCTTCCTCACGCGACAACAGCGGAATCCGGCACATCTGCGAGAGGTACATGCGGATCGGATCATCGGTGAGCTTCGGCAAATCCTCCGGCATGAGCTCAGCGCCTGATTCATCGGCTTCTGCCGCGACGGCCGCGGCGCGGCGGGCGACGGAGGCTTCGCCCTCGATGAGCGTGACTCTCAATCCATCGAGAACGTCGAGCAGCGCCTCAACGTGTACCGAGTCGGTGGATTCGTCGGGGAGAAAGGCGTTCACCTGATCGTAGGTCAGGTAGCCTTGCGAGCGGGCGAGGTTGGCGAGTTCCTGAAGACGGGCGGCGAAACTGGGCATAAAAACTCCTCCTGCACTTCCTGTGCACTGGAAAAGCTGCGGGATGTCAGCCGGCTGTGTTCAACTCCATTCGGGAAGAAAGGAGTCAGGCGAGGATTTGCAATTGTTGCTTGACGCATCGTTCTGGGTTGACGCGTCAATAAACCTCGCTGCAGCCAACTTCACCAGGCGCCTTACCCGTCCGTGGGTGCGGTTCCCGCCTGGCGGCGTTTCAAATCGTCGAACAAGCTGGCCAGCGTGCGGCCCTCCTGTTCCGGGTCGAGTTGATTCGTGCGAAGCTCCGCGAGCATCTGCCGATGGCGAGCTTCTTCCTGCCGCCGACGCCGGTCGGCCAGCAGGTCGTTGATTCGTTGCCGCGGATCGCTATCCGCTTTGGGCCGGCCCTGCTCGTCGCAATCGACCAGCAGGCTCTTCACCGCCGGGTCGTCCGCCGCGAGCATCAGCCGATCGAACGTCGGCGTCGTGCCGTTGTGAAACAGATCGGACGCGACTTCGTAGAGTTGCCGCACGACCGCCGATTCGAGTTCGTCCGTGTGTACTTCTTCCAACAGCGCCTCGAGTAAATCGCCGTGGCACACGACGATTTCCAACAGCTCGCGTTCCCACGCCGAAAGCGGTTGTTTGCTCGGCGCCTGAGTTTCCTGACGATTGGCAACGCTGCTCAAGCGAGACGCCGTGGCCTTCGAGCGGAGCGCTTTGAGCCGCGTGCGGAGCGTATCTTCCGCCAGGCCAAATTGCCGCGCGAGCCGCACGAGCACTTGCTGCTCACGCACCAGCGCGGCGCTCGAAGCCGCCGCGGCCATTGGCAGCGCGCGGGCCAGCGTCGCAAGAATCGCTTCGACGGCTTGCGACGAAGCGTGCGGCGCGGCGGTCGGGGCCAATCCTTTGGTCACGGCCATGATCTTGTGTTCCAGGGCGTCGAGCGATTGATCGAGCAACCGTCGAAAGTGTTCGCTTCCGTGCGAGCGAATAACATCACACGGATCGGCCCCTTCTGGCAAGCTCAGAATTTTTAATTCGATTTCATGCGCCACGAACAGTGCTAGCAGGTTGTCGAGAATGCCCATCGTGCGCGTCTGGCCGGCCGCGTCGCCGTCGAGCACCAGCGTGATCGAATCGGTGAAACGCCGAATCAGCGGGACGTGCTTTTCGCCGAGCGCCGTGCCGAGCACTGCCACCGCGTGCTTCACGCCGTGCTGGTGCGCCATGATGACGTCGGTGTACCCCTCCATCACCAGCACGCCTTTTTCCGCGGCGATCGCATCGCGCGCCGCGTCCAGTGCATACAGCTCGCTCGACTTGTTGAACAGCGGCGTCTCCGGGCTGTTCACATATTTCGCATCGTTCTCGCGTGCGAACTCCGGCAACACGCGGCCGCCGAAGGCGATTGGCCGCGAGCGGATGTCGCGGATCGAAAACATCAGCCGGCCGCGGAAGCGATCGTAGTAGCCGCCCGTGTCGCGCTTGCCGATGAGCCCCACGCGCTCCAGCACCGCCGGCGTCCAGCGCGCCGCGTCGCCTCGCTTAAGCAGCCAATCCCACTCCGCCGGCGAGAAGCCCA
>JAICUM010000666.1 GCA_025935855.1 Pirellulales bacterium
CGCGCACGGTGCGGAGGGCGCGTTGGGCGTCCTGTAGCGGAATGGGCTGCTGATTTTTTCCGCCGCCGCAGCGGTAACGGAGGATGACGCCGGCGACGCCGTGCGATTGGAGCCACTCGGCCATCGCGCGGCCTTCCTTTGCCATGGCCAAACCGGAGTAGCCGCCGCCGGGGCAGACGACGGCGGCGGCGCGGGGTCCCTTGCCTTCAGCCGGCAGGAAGGGCGTGAGCATCGGGGACTTGGTGACGCGCTCGGTCCATTCGGGGGAATCGACCGACTTGGGTTCGTCGCCTTGATTGGCGGGGTGGTCTTTGGGCCAGAGCAGCAACTCCTTTGCCGTTTCGGCTGTAGCGGGCCGGACGAAGAGCGCTAGGGCGATTGCCGTGAAGATGGTGAGCTTGGTACGTATGTTTCGCATGGGCTTTCAGCGATTTGAGATTTGAGATTTCAACAGGTTACTCGGCTTCCGCCACACGCCGACGACGGCGGGCAAGTACTGTCGCACGGACCATTCGCCGGGTAGCAGGTGAAAGTCGAATCGTTCGTCGGCTTCAACAATGATGATACTTCCCGGCGCGGCCTGCTGCATGAGCTCGTTGAGGAGCGCGAGCATTTCCGCCTGGCGGTCCGTATAGAACGCGTACGGGGGGCTGCAGAAGACGAGCAGTGGGAATTCGGAGTTCGGAATGCCCGCCGCGGCGGGTGAACTCCTTGCGGAATCGGCAGACAGGTTTGGCAGGTCGCGTTTGGCCCAGAGGAAGGCGCTGGTGGTGAGCAACGTGGTTCGGTCTTCGACGCCGAGCGTTTTGATATTTTCCTCGATGACGCGGGCCGTGGGGACGTGGCGTTCGATGATCGTGGCGTGGGCGGCGCCGCGGCTCAGGGCTTCCAGGCCCAAAGCGCCGGTGCCGGCGAACAGGTCGATCGCGTGCTTGCCTTCGACTTCGGTGCTCACGAGGTTGAAAATCGACTCGCGGACGCGATGCTTCATGGGCCGGGTGACGGGATCGTCGCCCAGGCGGAACGGTTCGTACTTCAGCTTTCGCCCGCGGAAACGGCCGCCGACGATCCGTAGCTCGGTGGAATCGGCGAGTTCGTCGGCGATGCGGCGTTTGGGCTTGGGCATTGCTAGCTCGCGTTTGGCGCCTGCCGAGTGAGGCGGCGATTTGATATGTTCGGTGGCGCCGAGAGGCGTTTGCATCACAACTAGACTCCGAGGTTTTGCGAGATGTCAAGGTTTGGCTTGTTCGTATTGAGCGTTTGTCTTTTGGCTTCGACCGTCGTGGCTCAAGAAGCGGCTCCGCCGGCGGGCGCTCAGCCGGCTCAACCGGCTGCGGCGCAGGGCGCGGCTGCGGGGGCGAGTTCACCGGCGGCCGCCGCGTATGCGAATTTCGACGCATTGCGGAAGCAATGGCAGGACGTGACGACCAAGCTGCAGGCGACCGACAAAGAGCGGCAAGCCGCCAAGGGCGAGGCGCGGACGAAGCTTGATGCGCAGATCGCAGATGAACGCAAGCAGGCGGAGGAATTGCTCACGAAAATCTGTGACGCCGGCCTGGCGGTGTACAAGGCTGACGCCAAGGCGTATCCGCAGTTGAATGACACCCTGGTCGTGCTGGCGAAGTTCTTCATCACCGGCGATTCGAGTGGCGACGGCGGCGACCAATACGAACGGGCGCTCCACTTAATCAAGGGCATGATCGACGCGGGCGCCGGCCAGACCTGGCAGCAGCTTTATCAGTACGGCGCCTTGGCCGCATACTGCACGAACGATTTTGACTTGGCTCAGCAGTATTTCGCGGAGGCGGGAACCGCTGGGCTGGATGAGTTGCCGCCGCATTTGCAGGACACGATTGGTCAGTTCCGCAAGCACCTGCCGGAGATCAAAGAGGATTGGGCGAAGGAGAAGCAGATCCGTGAGGCAGAGGCGAAGGCGAACGACCTGCCGCGCGTGAAGTTGACGACCACCAAGGGCGACATTGTGATCGAGCTGTTCGAGAACGAGGCGCCGCAGTCGGTGGCGAACTTCATCACGCTCACGAAGCAAGGCTTTTACAACGGCGTGCCATTTCATCGCGTGCTGCCGAACTTCATGGCCCAGGGCGGCGATCCACAGGGGACCGGCATGGGCGGCCCGGGCTACACGATTCGCGATGAGCAGCATGCGCCCAATGCCCGGAAGCATTTTCGCGGCAGCCTGAGCATGGCGAACACCGGCGCTCCCAACACTGGCGGCTCGCAATTCTTTTTGACGTTCGTGCCGACGTCTTATCTGGACGGCCGCCACGCGGTGTTCGGCCGCGTGCTGGAGGGGATCGACGTGGCGTCGTCGTTGAACCGGCGCGACCCGGACGGGCCAGGGCCGAAGGCGACGCCGGACAAGATTCTAAAAGCCGAGGTGCTGCGCGACCGGGGGCATGAGTATAAGTTTGAGAAGCTGCCGGAGCGCGGGCGGTAG
>JAICUM010000175.1 GCA_025935855.1 Pirellulales bacterium
AAGATGGTGTGCCATGCCCACGTCTGCGTGGGCATGTAGAGCTCGGAATCCGCATGGCCGCGTCGGAGGACCTCCGTGGCCATGGCGCCCCAATTTGAAAAACTGATTGGCCCTGCCCGGTGGCAACGGTTCGCTTTGCGCGGCCCGCACGCCAGCCTATAGTGGCTCGATGCAACCCTTGAAACGCCGGCACATGTTTGTTCTCGCCGCGGCCATGCTCGCCGCCTCCGTCTCCTCCGCCCGCGGCGAACGTCCGGCCGACTTCGGCCAGCGGTGGGTTCGCAACCACCCCTTTACGCTGATGGGGCTGCAGCAGTCGCCACAAAAGTTCGACGCCGCCGAGCACCATGCGGCCAACATGTCCAGCGTGCTGGTGTGGTGGGCCGACGGCAATGGGAAGCAGATTGCCGCGCCGGCCAGCGCGGGCAATTTTCCCTGGCACGCGCTGATCGTGGACGGCGAAGGGGATGAGCGTGATCGCATTGCCGACTATGCCTCGGTGGGCAACGCCGCCGGGTGGATGCTAGGGGACGAGGTCGATGGCAGCCAGATGGCGTTCTACGATCAGCTCGGCACGTGGATCAAGCAGAACCGGCCCAACGATCTCGTTTACACCAACGCGCTGCCGACGTACGCCGGCTTTCCCGATTACCCGGCGTACCTGGAGCAGGTCGTCGACAGCATGCACCCGGACGTGCTGATGTACGATCATTATCCGTTCGTCGAAAGCCTGACGCGCGGCGACTACTTTCAGAACATGATGTTCGTGCGGAACAAGGCCCTGGAGCACCGCCTGCCGTACTGGGCGTTCATGCAGTCGTCGGCCCTGGCGGCGTACCGCCTGCCGAGCAAGTCGGACATTCGCATGCAGGCGTTCACGCATCTGGCGGCGGGGTTCACGGGGCTGGCCTACTTCACGTTCGACAACGAACCCAGCTTCGAATACGCCTCGATCCTCGACTCCGCCGGCAATCCCACGCAGCTTTACCCGATCGTCGCCGACCTGAACAAGGAAGCCGCGAACCTCGGCAAAACGCTACGGTTCATGACGAGCACGGGCGTCCAATTCGTCCCCGGGCGCAGCCTGGTGAACGGCGTCGTCGTGGACGACGCCGTGCCGCCGGGCCTGACGGCCTGGTCCGCGGCGAGCGACCCGGACGACCACATCGAAGCGATGACGATCCAGCAAATCGGCGCCCCCAGCACGCTTCTCGACGTCCTCGCCGGGTTCTTTCGGGACGACAACGGCGACAAGGCGTTCATGCTGGTCAACACGCACCACGGCCCCGGCGTCCCCGCGAATGCCTCGCTGAACATCGTCGTGCAGTTCGATCCGTCGATCGATTCGATCCTTGAGTTCGACCGCCTGACCGGGCAGCAGAAAGTCATCATGGTCGGCGCCAATCACCAGCTCACGCTCAATCTCCCCGCCGGCACGGGACGGTTGTTCAAATACAACGACGGCGACTTCCTCGTGGCGCCCGTGCCGGAGCCGCAAACGCTAGGGTTGGGGCTGAATGCGGCGGCGATTTGGTCGCTTGCCGTCAGGCGCGGCCGCTTGTGGCGCTAGCCCCTGCAAAAACACTGGCCTTAACGGCTCGCTTCCGTGAGGCAATAATTCATTTGTGTGCTTCTCCGTTCGCGGGCCTCGCCCGGAAATAGCGAAATATGACGCTCCAACAATTGGAATCTCGCCTCAGCGAGCTGGAACGACAGGTGACCGCGCTCCAGCAGGCGGCCAATCAGCCGCGGCCGTTGTCGAGTGCGCAAGACACATTCGGTATGTTCGCAAACGATCCCGAATTTGACGAAATCGTACGGCTTGGCCATGAGTATCGCCAGCAGATGAATGCCGAGGGCGATTGATGCTGATTCTCGACACGGATCATTTCGTCGAGTATCAGAAAGGCACATCGGCGGCCGCCCAGCAGCTTAAGCAACGGCTCGACGAAGCGAATGAGGTCTTTGGCACAACCATCGTTACCTTGGAAGAGGTAATGCGAGGTTGGCTTGCGGCGATCCGGCGAACGTCTGACCCATTTCGGCAGGTTAACTCTTATACAAAGCTGATACAGCTTTTTCGGTCATTCGCAGCCTGGCACATCGCTGACTGGACGCCTGCCTCGGCAGCAGAGTTTGCCGCTTTGAAGGCCGCAAAGATTCGCGTCGGCACAATGGACTTGCAGATTGCGAGCATCGTACTGGCCAACAACGCAACGTTGTTGAGTCGCAATTTGAACGACTTTGAGAGAATTCCTGGCCTTCGCGTCGTGGATTGGCTCTCTCAAGCCAACGGCTCTTGATTCGTAAGACGATCCGATCTTTTGAATCGGCACTCCTAACACAAAATGATTGAGGCGTTGGGTGGTTGACCGTCCGCGGCAACCCACCGAGGCCCTTGTCGGACCGCGCGCTTTTCCAGTGACGCCGCTAATCGTAAGTCGGTCAAATTAAGTCAGTCAGCGGCCGCGCTCGGCATGATATAAAAGCCATGCCGCACGAGCTACCACTCGTCTCACCGTAGGGCGGGTTGGCCGTCTTCGGCAACCCACCGTCGTGCTTAAAAACTCGCCGCGCTCACGACACAAACCAATGAGTAAGATGATCAAGCACTGCATCGCCCTCACGCTCGCCCTGCTGACGGGCCCCGTTGCTTTCGCCGAGCAAATCATCGGGTCCAAGCAAGCCCCGCAGGTTCAGCTAATCGGCCCGCATCTCAGCGGCCCCACTCAGAACATCGTTCCCGACACGCTGAACGACTACTTCAGCACCGCCTTCGGCTGGAAGATTCCAGTCGCCGAACGATTAAGCCCGTCGGCCCTCAATCTTGTCGTCGGCAACGAAACGAACAACGACGTCTTGAAGTCGCTCGTGGCCGGCGGCTTGGATCTCCGCCTCGGCGAGCTCGGTGACGAGGGCTTTCGCATCCTCAGCCATGAGACCGACGGCAAACGCCTCTTGATCGTCGCCGCCAACACCCCCGCGGGCCTGAAGCACGGTTGCCAGGAGCTGATGTACTTTCGCACCAGCGCCACGGCCGACCGCGTTGCCGTCGACTGGCCGCTGGACGTGGGCATGAAACCCAAGCTCGCCTACCGCGGCATCTACATGCTCCCTATCTGGTCGGCGTACGACTCGATCGAATCTTGGGAGCGCGTGCTGCACTTCACCTCCGAGCTCACGCTCAACCGCGTCTGGTTCTGGCTCGACGGCTTCCCCGTCGCCGGCCACCCGGCCAGCGCCCACGGCGCGGACTATCACTTTGAGCGCACCCCGCTCGCCAAGGACGCGAACGTCCAGCGGCTGATCGACCTGGTGAACCGCCAAGGCATGAAGTTCTACATCGGCGGCGGCTGGCTGAGCTGGCACCACTGGGAAGTCGTCGGCCGCGATCTGCAAAAGGCTCGCCAGTACTACTTCGACTATCTGCAGGCGTTCAACGGCGTGAGCGGCTTTTACTTCGAGCCGACCGGCGAAGGCGAAGAACGCGCCGACTGGCTCCCCGGCGACTCGCTCCAAAAGATGATCGTCGAGCTACTCAAACGAAGCCCGAACTTCGAAGTGGCCGTGGCGATCGGCTCGTTCAACAACGCCGACTACCTCAAGCTCATGTCGAAGCTCGATCCCAAGCACGTCTTCTGGTGGTGGTGCTGGGGCGATCCGCTGAAAGACAACGCCCTCCAGCGCTATCCCAGCGTGCTCCGCTGGCACACCACCACGGCCATGTCCGCCTTCCACGGCAAGTCGGCCCCGCCCTCACCCGCCGACCTCAAGCTGGCCGGCATCGCGACCAGCTACGACCCCGGCATGGGCTACGGCAACCCCTGGAACGGCTGGGCCAAAATGGGCGTCTTCGAGCCGCGGAATTTCGACCCCTACACCATGCCCTACTTCTCGCACGAGTACCAATTCCGCGAACGCTGCTGGAACCCCGAGCAAACCGACGACCAGTTCGCCGCGAGGCTATCGCGCCGACTATTCGACGCCGACATGCCCGCCGAAGCGATCGGCCACTATTTGAAGCTCGCCGGATTCTGCCCGAACCCGGCGGCGGCCGATGCCGCGGAAGTTGAACGGATCGCTGCGTTTGTTGGCGACCATGCAGGAATGGGAACGCCACGCAATCAAGACACGCTCGTCCGAATGCAAGAAGCGCTGGCCGGCATCCGTAAGGCGAAGGCCGCGAGGCCGACGGAATAGTAGCCCCCGTCGTCGCGCCCTGAGCATTTTTGCTAACGCTAGGTCTCCGCGGCCAGTTCCCGCCAGTGATTAATGCGCGGATCGCGCTGGCCATACATGGCCAAAAGCTGCTGCTCGACCCAGACGCGATCGAGCGCGGGGCCTTGCGAACGCAGAATGGCCTCGACGTCGGCGAGGTCCTTCCGCCGAAAAAACATCATCTTGAAGACGCACAGCGTCTCGGCGTCCCACACGTAGGCATAACCATTCGCCAGCGGCGCCCGACGACGACGCGCCTTGGCGGCTTCGTAAATCGGAGCCATCGGCAGAAACACGTCCACGCGCATCCCCAAGAACTCCACTTGGCAAAACGTGTGCTCTTGCAGCGTGGATTCGGTGCGCCGCTGGTCAAACGTGCATCCCACTTGCTGAAGGACCCGCATGCAGCGCTGCGGATCATCGAGCGGCAGGTAGAGAGTAACGTCGACGTCGAGGGTGCCGCGCGGCTCAGCCCAGAATCCCAAGGCCAGCGCGCCTCCAATGGCGTAATCGCATTTCGCATCCTCGAGTCGAGCAGCTAATTCCGCGGCCACTTCCGGCGCATCGAGATTAGCCGGCGGATTGACGGGCCTGTCGGGCATGTCTCGCAAGAAACTCCCAGGTGGAGGCGGGCCAAGGCGCCGGCGTCGGATCCGGAAGGCCGGCTTGCCGCCGGCTCAACGCGATCGAAAGCGCTCCGCGGCAGGCAAGCGATAAACGCCGTGAGCGCTCTTCAAGCGTTTGCGGCAGCGCGGAATGCAGTTCCAGCGCCTTGATCGCGGCGATGGAATCGTTCATGTCGCGGGGCGTTGAGGGCATCGGGATAGGTTTTGATCGTTAGCTAGAATTTCGCTTCATTGAAGTTTAGCACGTTCGACCGCGCGAAGCGATCGACGCCTCGATTCGGTAGGTTTCCAATTAGGCGCAATGGACGCCTTCCGGGGTCGGGAGTCTTTTGCGACTAGGGGCTCAAGATCGCAGGGCGCATGCACCAATCGCAAAAGACTCCCGACCCTTTGACGCTTCAGGCGTCATGGCCCAGCGATCAGGTAGGATCAGCCCTGGTATCGTTCCTAATGCCTTTCTTCGGACATGCCAGCAAGCGAATCTAGTCACTAGCGATTCTCGCTTCTCATTCTTCAAGGCCGCCGCCACAATGGAGTTGGCGTAGCAAGCTTCGCTCAGGAGGAAATGCAAGATGCCACGATCAGCGCTCAGCCCAGAGGAAATGGTAAAGGTTAAACTCGTCGCCGCGGAACGCCGGCTGATCGCCGACAGCCGCTATCTCGCTGGCGACCCCGCTCTCGACCGCATCCGCCAGGCGCCTTCGGGCCAAGATGTGGCGTTTACGCCCGAGGAACTGGAGGATTTGCAAGGCTCCCTGGCGTTCGAAGCCAGTCACTCGGATGATGCAGTCCGTCAGCCCGCCCTGAACAAGATATTACGAAAGATTGAGCGTGCGCTCGATCAGTACGACGACGCCCACCCCGCCAATCCCGACGCGGAAACGCCAGAGGTCCCGCCTGAATTACGCGGCCTGTTCGACGAGCTCGTGGCGCTGACCGATCGATTCTGTGATGAACGACTCAACGACGAGTACAAGGATGTCTGCCGGCAAGTCGCCGCCCTCGTCTGCCAACCGGGGACCCCGGCGGTCCGCGGCAAGCGCGCCAGTTGGGCCTGCGGCATTGCGTCCTGCGTGGGTTCGATCAACTTCCTGACCGATCCCGCGCAGAGTCCGCACATGCGCTCCGAGGATATTGCGAAGTGGTTCGGCGTATCGACGGGCACGATGCACGCCAAAGCCAAGATCATTCGAGAAGGGCTGGATCTCATGCCGCTGGACCCAGCCTTCACCCTGCCCAGCCTATTGGACCAAAATCCGTTCGTTTGGATGCTTGACATTGGCGGGCTGATCGTCGACGTCCGCGACACACCGCCCGAGGTTCAAACGGCGGCCTTCAACGCCGGGTTGATTCCCTATATCCCCGACCAGCGCGAAGCCGCCTCCTCGCTACCCGCGGCGACTCAGGCCACCTCTCCCAAACAGCGGCGGCCCTCTGCAACCGAGGCTTCCGCGGCGTACCAACTCAAGATTACGCTCGACAATTGCCAGCCGCAGGTCTGGCGGCGATTACGCGTCGACGACTGCACGCTGGAGACGCTCCACGACTTGATTCAATCCGCCATGGGGTGGGAGGACTGCCACCTGCACGAATTCATGGCGGGGCAAGAACGGTTCAAAATGGCGGGCGCCGATGATGACGGTATCTTTGAAAACGTCGGGCGGCTGGAATCGGAAGTCCGGCTCAGCGAGCTTGTCGCCGCGGGACATAAAAAGCTGCGCTACTGGTACGACTTCGGGGACGACTGGTTCCATACGATCAAGATCGAAAAAACGCTGCCGCTGCTGGCCGCTGGCATGAAGGTTGAGTGCATCGCCGGCGCCGGCGCCTGCCCGCCCGAAGACATCGGCGGCCCATGGGGCTACGCCGACCTCCTCGAAGCCTTAGCCGACCCGCAACACGAGCAGCACGAGGAATTCACCGAATGGTACGACGCGGACTTCGACCCCGCACGCTTCGACGTGGAAGAGGCCAACGCCAGACTGGCGCCTTGGCGGCGGAAGAGCTAAGGCTTGCCCAGGAGTTGCGGCATGCCCAAGTGTAGTCCTCTCGCTCCGCGAGAGGAGCATCTCGCGGAGCGAGATGCCTACACTTGGATGCCCCATTGAGGAAATCGCGTCATGAAATGCGAATTCTCTTTGATTCTGTCGGCGCCTGATGTCACGGACGAAGAGGCGGACAAGCTGTACGAGGCTCACCTGCGATGACGCAAGCACTTTCACGCGCGAGGGCGTCACGAGGTTTCAATTCGATCGAGGGGCTTCGAACCTTGACGAAGCGATTGCCTCAGCCATCCACGATGTCGAGCAGACGGTCTCCGCCGTGGCCCGCGTCAAATCGAGCGGCATGAAGTGCCGCAAGTGCATATTGATCGGCCGTGAATAAGACGAACCGGCCTTCGGACGCGGCGCGCAGCCAGAACTCGCGCAAGTGTAGCCGTCTCGCTCCGCGAGACGGAAGCATCTCGCGGAGCGAGATGCCTACACTTGACGTCCGCCGAGCTCCACTGATTCAGAGAGACACTCGCCGCCGTCCCAGGAAAGCGTGCCGTCAGCGAGCGCGCGATGCATGGCGTCCCATGCCTTGTCGTTCTCGGCCATCCGCTCCGGCTGATTGGCGAAGCACTTCTCTTCGATCACCTCGTGCAGGTAATCGACTCGCGCCGATTCTTTGGTGATGCTGAGCAGGCGCTGGGCTTCGTCGGGTGAAAGCGAAAAGTGAACGCCGAGACAGCTCATAAGCGACCGAGAATTGGATCGGCACGCAGAATGGCTTTGACCGTTCTCGGCGACCCAACTGTACGGCTGTAGTGGACTTCTAAGAATAGGAATCTAGCCTGAAGACCGACATACCTAAATCGCGCTGATCCTCGAAAACAATTACTACTTTCTGAAGCTGATTCGCCCCGTCGGCGATCCAAGAATAGATCAACTCGGATTTGGCGCTAGTAGCACCACGAAGTGGAATTGTAAGCTTCGATGGAATATGTCCGCCGCACTCTCGCGCCAAAGCGCTCACGGTTTCGGAAACCGCTCCAGCCACAAGATCTGGTATCGAATTTAAGGTCTTCTTCAACGCGATCGCCTTCGTCAATAATCGTAGTTCCCAAGCCAACCTCGCCGAGAGGCCAAGTGACGTAGTGGCTGGTCCAGTGCTCTAAAACATTTTTTAAATCGTTCGTGCGATTGGGATTCGCAAACAAAGCGTCCTGATCTGAAATCCAATAAACGTGCTGGTTTGGTTTTGCGAGTCCTCCCATAAGTAAGCCCAAAAGATTCACTATACGTAACATCCGCTCAAATGACGGTAGCGTCATTCGAGGATCGAGCGCAAGCTTGCTCTTGCTGTATTCAAAGAATTGGAAATCGCTGCACAGCACTTTAATGGACTTCCGCACGGCAATCGTAACCAGAATGCCAGAAATCCGATTTGCAGCATTTAAGAACGGACCAATCGCGGCTTGACGCTGCCGATCATTTAACGCCTTGAAGGACATCCTTCTGCCATCGGCAAGGTATCGAGCTCGAACTTCACGACGTTGCCATTCCCATTCTTTCGACTCCTTTAGGTCGAGATAGAGCACGGAATAGGTTTCATAGAGACTGCACTCATTCGAGCCGCCGTAATCTGATGAGATATAGATGACCGGACCGTCGAGAGGCGGCAAGCTTACACTTTGAAGAATCCGCTCGATCGTGTGTCCCCAAGGATAAAGGTGGCGAACGGGGGTCCAAGATGGTCGTAGCTGAACGAAAGTGGGATAATTCTTATGCATTAAAGAAAAGACGTGACATCGATCCAGGTGGTTCGCCTTCGTCGTTGATACTCGAGAATTCCGAGTCGATGATCCGCTGGAGGTCCGCCACTTCTTTTGGATCGGCGGCTCCGTAGACGGCTCGCCAACCTCTCTCTTTCCTAGGCTTCGACGCCGCGGCGACGAACTTCTCGCGGACGATTTTGACAAGATAGTCGTTGACGGTTTTTCCTTGGGCGGCCGCTCCGTCCGCTAAGCGGCGATAGAAGGCGTTGGAAATCTCGACGGTCAGCTTCATGGCTCAATCATAAAACTATATTAGCCGCGACGCGCTCTGCTGGCGCGTCGCGGCTAAA
>JAICUM010000804.1 GCA_025935855.1 Pirellulales bacterium
CGAGTCGATGACCTAGGGACGAAAGTTCCGCCAAAGGACGAACACGCCGCGGCGCGCATTTGTTTTGAGCCGCTGATTGAAGCGATCATTGAATGCGTCGAGCACGACTCTTGGGCCGAGAATGGAACAGGCGCCGGCCAAATTGCCGCGTTGGAACCCGGCATGCTCGTCGTCGCACAGACTGACGCGGTCCACAAAAAGGTCCAGGAGCTGCTAACTTCGCTCCACTCGCTGAGACAGGACATTGGCAGTCGCGGCGTTGAAGCGAAAGAAGCCGGTGGTTCGGGCGGCGAAACCGGCGCCGCTGCGGCCGCCACCCCCGGCGGCGGATTATTTTAATCCGCCACACTCAGCCATCAGTTAAAACTCCCCCAATAGCCCCGACCTAGCTAGGTCGGGGCTGTTGTGTTTCAATGGCGAGACTTCCTCGCCCTCTCGCGATTGACTCGCATGCAACTCGGCTCGACGCTCATCCTCGACACCTTCGCCGAAGCCTTCCGCATGCGCTACGCGCGCGTCATCGTCACCGCGATGGACGACTTCTGGCTGGACGCCGCCCTGCGCGAGTTCTGCGGCTACGCATCCAGCGTCATCGCCTGCGATGCTGAGATCGGCGTCGAACGATTCCTACCGCCGGACGAAACCCCCGACGGCCGCCCCGGTGCCGCCGTCCTCGCGTTCGGCTTCGCCACCGCCCCGCTCGGCAAGGCCCTGCTCACTCGGGTCGGCCAGTGCCTGCTCCCATGCGCCACCACCGCGGCCTTCAACGGCTTGTCCGAGGCTGAGGAATATGTCCCGCTCGGCAAAGCCCTCCGCTTCTTCGGCGACGGCTTTCAAAAAAGTAAGTTGCTCGACGGCCGCCGCTACTGGCGCATTCCCGTGATGGACGGCGAGTTCCTCGTCGAGGAACGCCTCGGCACAGGCAAAGGCGTCGCCGGCGGGAACATCATCATCCAGGGCGCCACGCAGGAGGCCACGCTCTCCGCCGCCCGCCGCGCGGTAGAATCGATCGCGGACATGCCGGGCGTCATCACGCCGTTCCCCGCCGGCGTCGTCCGCAGCGGCAGCAAGGTGGGCTCGAAGTACAAAGCCCTCCGCGCCTCGACGAACGACGCCTTCTGCCCCACGCTCCGCGGCCGGGTCGAAACCGAGCTCGTCGATGGCGCCCAGTGCGTGTACGAAATCGTGATCAACGGCATCGACGAGGCGTCCATCGCTCGAGCGATGCGGGCCTGCCTCCACGCCGCCGCCGCTGACAAAATCCTCGCCATCGGCGCCGGCAACTACGGCGGCAAGCTCGGCAAATTCCATTTCCACCTCCACGAGCTCCTGAATTCATGACGGCCCCACGCCAAGCCGCAACGCCGCGTCGCAGAGGGCAAGAGGCCGCGAATCGCGCGAATCAGCGCGAATGCAAAAGCAGTAATTCAAAATGCCCGTTTAGTTTCCAACCATGCGGTTCATTCGCGCCGATTAGCGTGATTCGCGGCAAAATAATTCTTCTCCTTTTCTTCCTCTGCGCCACCGCGCCTCTGCGAGAAACAACCCTCTTCGCCCAACAGCCCCTCGACGGCCAAGACGGCCGCCCCCTCGCCCTCGACCAGTTCCGGCCGCGCTCCATGCTCGTCCTCCCCGAGCACCGCCCTTC
>JAICUM010000177.1 GCA_025935855.1 Pirellulales bacterium
CAGGCCATTCTGTGGTGCCCCAGCGACGGATATCTGCAGCCGTCCGATTTGACGATGTCGTACGTGGCCCACGCGCGGCGCCTGGGCGCGACGCTCCAAACAAAGACGGCTGTCCGCAGCATCGTCCTGAAGAACGGCCGCGTGAGCGGCGTCGAAACGGACGCCGGCCTCATCGAATGTGAAATGGTCGTGAACGCCGCCGGCGCTCACGCCTATCATATTGCCCGGAGCGTCGGCTTAGAGCTGCCCATCGTGCCGGTGCGGCATGAATACTTCATCACGGTCCATGCCGAAGGGCTGCAGCCGGAGTTGCCGGTCATCCGCATTCCCGATTCCACGTTGTATGTCCGCGCGGAAATCAACTCGCTCCTCTGCGGTGGTTGGGAACGCGCCGCGCTTTCGACCGACCCACGGCAATACTCGGTGACGAATGAGCCGCCGCCGATCGATCCCGATTGGGACGTGCTCGGCTGGTTTGCGGAGCAGCTTTCGCCGGCAATGCCGCGGGTCGAGCTGCTCGGCGTTCGCAGCGTGTTCAAGGGCTGGCCCACCTTTACGCCGGACGGCCGGTTCATTGTCGGTCCGAGCTCGCGCGTGCCGGGGTTCGTCATGGCCGGCGGCTGCAACGCTCACGGCGTCTCCGGTTCGGCGGGCATCGGCCGGCATGTGGTAGAATCAATCCTCGAGCCCAATCCGTCCGCCTATGTGAAGAGCCTCAGCCCCGACCGCTTCGATAGCGAGCCGTGGGATTGGGAGTCGGCCCGCCGCCAGGCCCAGCATTACTATGAAACGTATTACGACTTGGGGCACTGAGGGCGGCGCCCGCAGCCTATCGGCCTGCAAGCTGCCGCGACCCGCCCGCGGCGCCTTCACCGCGCTGGTCCTTCTTTCGCAAGCGCTGGCATTGCAGTTCTTCATGGCGGCACGAGCCGACGAGCCGTCCGCAGGCGAAGAGACCGTCGGCCGGAAAGAGGGCGGCCGAATCGTCACGCCGGTCAATCAGGTGCTCACGCCGCTGGGCAAGCAGATCGATCTGCCGGGCCTTCGGCCGCAGGCCTTGGCGCTGTCGCCGGACGGGTCGTTGCTGGTCGTATCCGGCAAGACGAGCGAGCTGGTTGTCCTCGACCCGGCGAGCGGCGACGTCAAGCAACGCGTCGTCTTGCCAAGCGAAAAGCAACAGCTTCCGCCGAGCGGAGCCGACTCGACGCAGAACCTGCACCCGGACGAAGACGGCCAACTCAGCTTCACCGGGCAGGTGTTTTCGCCGGCCGGCGATCGCATTTACATGAGCAACGTGGACGGCTCGATCAAAGTGTTTTCGGTGGCCGAGGGCAAGGTGGCGCCGTCGCATTCGCACGCCCTGCCGCCGGCCAACGCGCCGCGACGCAAGGCCGAGATCCCTAGCGGTCTTGCTCTCTCGCCAGATGGCAAGACGCTGTATGTCTGCGGTAATCTTTCCAATCGACTCTTGGAGCTTGATCTCGCGACCGGCAAGGTGCGGTGTACGTTCGACGTCGGCGTGGCGCCGTACGACGTGGCGATCGTCGGATCAAAGGCGTATGTCAGCAATTGGGGCGGACGCCGCCCCGACAAAGACGATCTGACCGGGCCAGCCGGCCGGGGCACGGAAGTGCGCGTCGATCCGGTCCGCTACATCGCCAGCGAAGGCTCCGTTTCGGTGGTGGACCTCGGCAGCGGCAAGGTCGTCAAAGAGCTGCTCACGGGCCTGCACGCCAGCGCGCTCGTCGTCTCACCGGATAAGCATTACGTGGTCGGCGCCAACGCCGCCGCCGATACCTTGAGCGTCATCGACGCGACGAAAGACGAAATCGTCGAAACTCTGTGGGCCCGCGCGAAGCCCTCGGACCTGCTGGGCGCCGCACCTAACGCTCTTACATTCGATCAAACCGGCCGGCGGCTCTTCGTGGCCAATGGGTCGCAGAATGCCGTCGCCGTTTTTCACTTCGAACCCGAAGATCGCAGCGACTCCAAGCTGTTAGGCTTGATTCCCGTCGGCTGGTACCCCGGCGCCCTGGCCCACGACGCGACGCGAAAGAATCTTCTCGTCGCAAACATCAAGGGCCTGCCGCTTCATCCCACGAAGGCTCGCAATTCCGGGGCCCGCGGGTTCAATTCGCACCAGTACACGGGGTCGCTGTCGATCGTGCCAATTCCGAACGACTCCGAATTGCCGGAGCTTTCCGAGCGCGTCGCCGCCAATCTCCGGCAGCCAAAAATTGCCGAGGCCCTGTTGCCGCCCCGGCCCAACCAGCCGCCGCGCTCGATCCCCGAACGAATCGGCGAGCCGAGCCTCATCAAGCACATCGTGTACATCATCAAGGAGAACCGCACATACGATCAGTTGCTCGGCGATGAGCGGCGCGGAAACGGCGAGCCGAGCCTCTGCGTTTTTGGCGACGAGATTACGCCGAACCACCATAAGTTGGTGCGGGAGTTCGTGCTGTTGGACAACGCCTACTGCTGCGGCATCTTGAGCGCCGACGGCCATCAATGGAGCACCTCCGCCTACGCGACAGACTACATGGAAAAGGCGTTCGCCGGCTTCGCGCGCAGTTACCCCGACGGCTTTGGCGACGACGAGAATGACGCCCTGGCCTATTCGCCCGGCGGCTTCATTTGGGATAACGCGTTGAAGCACAAAGTCTCGATGCGAAACTACGGCGAGTTCATGTCCCTCGGCTCGCCCAACCTCGCCTGGCGCGACCCTGCCAAGAAACATGGGCCGTCCGCTCGCGATTGTTACCTGGATTGGAAAAACAAGACCGGAGCGATCAAGTTCAACTACTGGCCGACGCTGCCGACGCTTGCTCCCTTCACCCCAGCGGATTTCCCCGGTTGGGAATTGAAAGTGCCCGACCAGGCTCGCGCCGACTATTTCCTCCGCGAGCTGCGCGAGTTTGAACAAAAGGCGGAATACCCTGCCCTCACCTTCCTGTGCCTGTTCAACGACCATACCGCGGGCGCCAGCTCCGGCATGCCCACCCCGCGGGCCTGCGTTGCCGACAATGACTTGGCGCTGGGCCGCGTGATCGAGGGCCTCAGCCGCTCACGATTCTGGAAGGATATGACCGTGTTTGTCATCGAAGACGACCCGCAAGCCGGCTGGGACCACGTGAGCGGCTACCGCACGGTCGCCATGTGCGCCGGCCCGTATGTGAAACGCGGCGCGGTGGTCAGCACGCAGTACAACACCACGAGCTTGCTGCGCACGATCGAACAAATCCTCGGCCTGACGCCGATGAACCAGTTCGACGCCAGTGCCACGCCCATGTCTGATTGCTTCACCGACGAACCGAATGCGGCCGTATTCGTTGCCGACCCCGCGAAGGTCCGGCTTGATGAAATGAACGCGGAACCGGAAGCCATCAACGATCCCGTGCTAAAAGCAGATGCAATTGCCTCGGCGAAGATTAACTTTCAGCAACTCGACAAAGCCCCCGAGGATGTGCTCAATCGGATTCTCTGGCGGGTGATGCGCGGAACGGCCGCCCCGTATCCTCAATGCACCGCCGCCGCGGTCGCGGACGACGACGATTAGCGAACGCAAATTAGCATCGAGAAACTTCGCGAAAAGCAGCTCGCGACCAGCCCGATTCATCGTCGAGATTCTAAGGCACTGACAAAATTGCTCGTCTAAAAGGCGCGGGCGTCACCCGCACTCGCGTCGTCTAACCACCAGTGGACAGGGGCGGGATCGAACCGCCGACACATGGATTTTCAGTCCATTGCTCTACCAACTGAGCTACCTGTCCGCACCCGGCTCGCCGCCAAGCGACTCACGGCGTGCCGAGCATGGCATTCTAGTCAGCAAAATTCAATTCGTAAAACCCCTCGCGCGCTCGGCCAGTACCCCCGTTAAATGCCGGGCGGCGGGGTCGGGAGTCTATGCGTCTGGCGACTATTTTTCCACATGAGAGCTTCCAGTCGCAAAGCACTTCCGACCCGTTGGGTCTAATCACCGCATCAAGTTCCTTGAACCATCAATTCTCCTGCGCTACCATGCAGTGTGCCGCCTAGAACCAGAACAATCCCGGCAGTCGCCCGCAAATAATGACCAACCAATCCGCCGATATCGCTCTACGAGACGGCCGAGCCCAGGCGCGACTCGGCCAACCCCTTCGTTTCTCCGCCCCGCCGCGGCGGCGATGGGCGCCGTGCGCGGCGCTGCTCGTTGGCTTCCTCGGATTCTTTTGCGCAGCGCCCGTTTGCCAAGCCATCAACCAGGAAAGCCCCGAAGTCCTCGCCCTAGTTGATAAGGGCCTCGCTTATCTCGAGAAGCAAACGCATGACGAGGTGGGTGGAAAGTGCCTGATCGCGCTAGCCTTCCACAAGCGCGGCCTCTCCGACACACACCCGAAGATTCAAGAAGCCCTTGCCGCCTGCCGCAATGGCCTCCAAGAGGAAAAGCAGAAAAGCTACGACTACGGCAAATGCCTGGCGATCATTTTTTTGACCGAGCTAGACGCCGACGGCAATAGCGATTTGATCAACAAGTACACCGAGATGATGCGTGAGCATCAAAAGGATCACGGGGGCTTCGGCTACATCAGTTCGACCACGGGCGACACGTCGCAAACCCAGTACGCCGCCCTCGCTTATTGGGAGCTCCTCAATCACGGCATCACCCCGGACGCCACGGGAGCTCAAAAGTGCTTGAAGTGGCTGCTCCGCACGCAGGACGTCAAGGGTCCCTGGGGCTACCAAGGCGTCGATCCGGGCAATTCCTCGCGCATCGAACAACCCGACCGGCCTGACCTTTCCATGGCCGCCGCTGGTATGAGCGGTACGCTTATCCTTGGAAACGCGGTCGGCCTGCTAAAGGCTGGCGCGGCGGAGCAGGCGATCCCATCGCTTGTCGAAGAACAGCTCCCCGAGGCCCTGAAGCGTCAAGATGTGAAAGAAAAGAAAGTCGCCACGCTTCCAGCGGGCGACGTCAATCCTCAGCAGCTTCTCGAAGCGGTCAAAAGTGGCAGCGCATGGTTCGACAAGAACTTCAAGATCAACCTGGACATGTACCAGTGTTACTACTTGTACTCGATCGAGCGTTTCAAAAGCTTCCAGGAATATCTTGAAGGCGGCGAACACGAGAACGAGCCCTGGTACGTCCAAGGATACGAACTGCTCAAGAAAACTCAGGCCACGGATGGAAGCTGGAACGACCAAACCGGCCAGCCCTGCGCCACGGCGTTTGCCTGCTTATTCCTCCTCCGCTCGACGCAGAAGAGCATCGCCGCCACGCTGGGTGAAGGCACGCTCGTCGGCGGCCGCGGCCTTCCTCGCGACCTGTCGAAGGTAAAGCTCCGCGGTGGGAAGCTTGTCGTCGAGCTAAAGCAGTCTGAAATGGACAACCTGCTCGGTATGCTCGATGAATCCGACGGCAAAAGCGAGGCCCTCGACGAACTGCTCGATAACCCCGCCGCGCTCAAGATCACCGACGTCGGCCCCGAGCAGGCTCGACGAATGCAGCAAATCGTGAAAACCGGCCCGGCGGCGGCCCGGCTCGTGGCGGTAAAGGCCCTCGGCAAACTCCGCAGCCTCGACTACGCGCCAACCTTGATTTTCGCCCTCACCGATCCTGACAAGCGGGTCGTCCGCGAAGCCCGCGACGCCCTCCGCTCGGTGAGCCGCAATTTCGAGGGCTTCGGCCCGCCCGACAATTTCGACAATGCCGAGCGGGATCAAGCGGTTCAGCGCTGGAAGGACTGGTACCACTCCGTCCGGCCTGACGCCCCGCCGCTGCCTTGAGTATGATTAGGTGAAGCCGGCCGAAGCCCTCGGAACAGCTTGCCGCCGCCAGCCCTCGACGATTCTTGCTCACGCACGGTTCAACCGATGGCGTCTGCCCCGCCTCTCCCATCGACTGCTGACGCTCCCGCCACGGATCGCAATGCGCTCAAGGTCAGCACCTACGAACGCACCGCGACGATGGTGACCGCGCTGCTGGTCGTGTTCGGGACGCTGTTCCTGGGACTGGCCATCATCTTTTTTTCCAACAAATTCGGCGGCGATGCCGTCCAGCCGATCGAGTTCGTCCCCATGGAAGGCGGCGGCAGCCCGACGGCTAACGGCGGCACCGGAACCGATCCCGAGCCCCCCGGCGTCGAAGACGCCCCTGATCTCTCGGAGCCTGCCCTGCAGGACACGCTCGACGCGGTTGTCTCCACGACCTCGATCGTGGGCGACACGCTGATCACCGACACCTCGGTTCAAGGGAACTCCGAGCGGGCCGGCAAGGGCAAAGGCCTCGGCGATGGCCGGCAGCCCGGCCCCGGCGGCGAGGGCGTCATTGAGCGCGTGCCGCGCTGGCAGCGGTGGAAGATTCGCTTCGAGCCGAAATCAGTAGCGGATTTTGCACAGTGGCTCGATCAATTCGGCGTGCGCGTCGGCGTCCTCGGCCGCGACAACAAGGTGCATATCGCCTGGGGCTTCTCGAAGGGCAAACCGACGGTCGAAGCCGCCGAACCAAAAACGTACGCCAACTGGGGGCAGACGATTCCAACCGACGGCCCCATGCCGGCGTTGACGAAGGAGCTCGCCCGCCAGGCCGGCATCCTGCAGCTTGGCCGGATCGCGCTGTTGTTCTATCCGTTCGACGTTGAAAAGATTTTGTACACGCTCGAAGCCGCGCAGAATAAATACAAAGACCCCAACAAAATTCGCGAGACGGTCTTCACCGTCATTCGCGATCGCAACGGCTTCAAATTCACCGTCGTTGAGCAAAAGTACTTCTAGGTTTTCAGCCGCCACACGCACGCATGACGAACGACCAGTTCATTGAGATTCTTGAGTCCCGGCAGCTCGTGCCGGAGACCGTCGTTCGGCAGCTTCGCGCCAAGGCCGCCCAGGGCGATTCACGCGTCACGCCCAAGTCGATCCTGAAGTACCTTGTCAAAAAAGAATTGGTAAGCCGCGCTGTCGCTAAGAATCTGCTCGAGACCACGCTGACCGTAAGCGCCAAGAACGAGTCGAGCATCCTCGGCCTCGTGCCGCCGCCGGAGATGCAAAGCCCGGCGGAAAAGAGCGCCAAGCCGCCGAAGCCTGAGCCGGTCCTGACTGAATCCGCTGAACCTACGGGGCGAACGCGGAAAGCCGCCCCGGTAGAGCTCGAGGCGATCGATGAGGAGCCAGTCGTCGAATTGGCCCCGGTCGGCCTCCTCGACGACGCCGAGACCTTCACCGCCGAGGACCCGGTAGATCCGCTCGGCGAAGCGCCCAAGCCGCTGCTCACCGAAACTGCCCCTACGAAGCCCCGCGGATTAAGAACTTCGAAGACCTCGAAGTCTTCAAAAAAGGGCAAGAAGCCCGTCAAGAAAGAAAAGGGCAAAAGCGAGTGGGAATCGCCGCTGCTATTGATCGGCGGTGGCGGCCTGGCGGTACTCGTCCTGTCGAGCGTCGTGCTGTGGTGGCTCGTCTTTCGCGAAGGCGCCGATGCAGCGCTTAAGAAGGCCAACGACGCCCGGGAGCAGGGACAGTACTCCGTGGCGATCGAGAACTACAAGGCGTTCCTCGACAATTACCCCCGGCACAAGGATTTCAGCCAGGCCAAAGTCCAAATGAATCTGGCCCAACTCTGGGAGCTGGCCGAAAGCCGAAACTACGGCGGCGCCGCGGACAAGGCGCCGGCGCTCATCTCGAACATCGAAAACGAACCGGCGTTCATCGCCGATCCGGACAAGCCTCAGGAACCTTCCGCGGCGAAGAAGGATCTTTCAGATCTGCTGACCAAAATTGCGAAAGGCCTCGCCGAGCAGGCGGAATCAGTCAAAAACGACGAAGTTGCTCAGGAGCGAATCAAACAGATCAACACAGTGCTGGAGCTGGCCTCGAACACCAAATACATTCCGCCGGCGCTCCGCCGCGATGCGGAGCTGGACGACGTTCGCCAAACTTTGCAGCGCGTCCAGACGAAGCAAAAACGCGAAGCCGATCTGGCCGCCGCGCTCGCCAAGATGGACGAAGCCATCAAGGGCGGCAAGCCTGCGGCCGCGCTTGCCGTGAGAGCCGACCTGCTCAAAATTTATCCCGTGCTCATCGACGATAAGACGCTCTCGGCAAAGCTTGTCGAAGCGTCCAACGCCGAACAAGCCGCAATCAAGTTTGCCCCTGTCAAGAAATCCGCGCTGACCGAGGCCGCCCCAACGGCCGTCGTGGCCGAGCTTGCCCTAGCCGATCGGCGCGGCCCCGCCGCCGCAGGAGCAGCCGCGGCTCCAGTAACGGTACAAATCGAGGGCGCCGTGTACGGCCTGAACGCGGCCGATGGCGCCCTGCTCTGGCGCCACTTCGCCGGCCTCGGAGGAAATGCGACGCCGATCATGCTCGTCAGCGGCAATGTCATCGCCGCTGACTCGCAACATAGTCAGTTGGTGGCCTTGAACGCCCAGACGGGCAAGCTCGTCTGGCGGCAGCCGCTCGAAGGCAAACTCGCCACGCCGGTCGCCGCCGGCGATAAGCTGCTCATCGCCAGCGATGCCGGCAAGCTGTATGTGCTGAATCAAGCGAGCGGCGAGCTGCTCGGTGAGGTTCCTTTCAGCCAGCCGCTTCGCGTCCCGCCCGCCGTTAACGAGCAGGGCGACCGCATCTACGTGCTCGGCGAGCACTCAAACGTGTACACGCTCTCCGGCGCCGATTTCTCGTGCCTCGGCGTGTACTACTTCGGGCAGGCGCCGGGCAGCGTTGTGGCGCCGCCGGTCGTGGTGGTGAACAAGCTCATCGTCGCCATCAATTCCGGGACCGAGTCCAGCACCCTGCGCGCCCTGGCGATGAACGAGCGCGGCATCATCACCGGCGAACTTTCGAGCCAGCGGCTCGCCGGTCTGGTGATGACGCC
>JAICUM010000121.1 GCA_025935855.1 Pirellulales bacterium
AAGTAAAACAACAAATTAAACAACCGGGGGTCGGGAGTCTTTTGCGACTCGCTACTAACCACTACAAACAACATCCCCAGTCGCAAAACACTCCCGACCCCTTCCGCGCAACCCCAAAGAACAATATGAATGGCGCTCGGCCACTGATTCACCTCCTCACCGCCTTCGGAACACTCGCGGCGTTCACCAGGATCGCGCTCGCCGTCACCCCCATCCCCTCCGCCGACGGCCAATTCTGGGACATCCAAGACACCTCCGCCTGGTCCCAAGACAGCGGCGGCATCGCCACCGGCGGCCGAGCGAATCCCTTCAACGGCTTCGGCTATCTGAAGCTCCAAGTCCGCCGCTCCGACGACACGTTGCTCGCGCGCCATCAGTATCTCCATGGCTTCGGTTTAGCGCACGACGGCGCCGAGCGCTTTGATTCCATCACGCCGCTAGTCGTGGAAAACGTCATCGTTTCCCGAAACATCTTCGCGCCGAAGGACACGAACTACCTCCGATATTTCGATTCCTTCACCAACGCCGGCGCTGAAGACCGCATTGTCGAAGTCGCCTGGGGCGGAGCCGTCGGCGCCTACGAAGACGGCGGCAAGGTCGCCGTCGCCGGCACCTCGAGCGGCGATCAAAAAATCGACCCCGCCGACGCCTGGGTCGTCGTCATGCAAAACGCCAAGAGCGTTGCCGATCCAAAAGCCGGTCCCTCCGGCCACGGACCCTCCGCCCACATCCTCGGCTCAAAGGCCACCGGCGTCTTCATCGCCGCCGGCGACATGTACGGCGATCCCTTCACCGAAAAATGGCCCGGCTACGACCCCGCGCACATCGGCTACATTTTCCGCCTTCGCCTCAAGCCCGGCGAAACCCGCGCGCTGGTCACGTTCGTCGCCAAAGGCCTCAGCGAGATATACGACCCGCGCGGCGGCTTCCCCGTCCCCGCGCGAAACAACCTCGTCGCCGCGCAGTTCTCGCCGCCTTACGCCGGCGCCAATGCGAAGATCCCGCCCGCCGGAAACGAAATCGCCCGCGTCACGGAAGTCGCTAAACAGCTCACCGACAAGCCCGACCTAAGCGGCCTCACTCCCCGACAACTGAGTCAGGTCATCAATTGGAAGATCAAGGACTCGAACAAACTCCCTCTCCCCGTGGGAGAGGGCCGGGGTGAGGGCCCATTCACCGTCTATGAAAAGACCGTCCGCGACCTGCAAGCCGCCATGGCGCGCGGCGACGTCACCTCCGAAGACATCGTCCGCGAATACCTCGCCCGCATCACGAAATTCGATCGCCACGGCCCCACCTATCGCGCCATCCTCGCCCTCAACCCACGCGTCATTGCCGACGCCCGATCCGCCGACGCCGAACGCGCTGCCGGCCAAGTTCGCAGCCCGTTGCACGGCATCCCCGTCCTCATGAAGGACAACATCGACGTCCTCGGCCTCCCCACCACCGGCGGCGCCCGCGCCCTCGCCGATCACATGCCCCGCCTCGATTCCCACCTCGCCGCCGGCATGCGCCGCGGCGGAGCCATCTTCCTCGGGAAGGCCAACCTCGACGAGTTCCCCTTCGGCGACTTCGGCATCAGCACCCTCGGCGGCACAATCGGCAACGCCTTCGATCCCACGCTCAGCCCCGCCGGCTCCAGCGGTGGCAGCGCGACCGCCGTCGCCACCAGCATGACCGCGCTCGCCTTCGGCACCGACACCTGCAACTCGCTCTCGAACCCCTCGGCCTTCGCGTCGCTCGCCACGATCCGCGCCACGCGCGGCCTGGTGAGCCGCGCCGGCGTGATGGCGCTCAACCCATACAACGACGCCGTCGGCCCCATCGCCAAAACCATCGGCGACGTCGCCCTCGCGCTCGACTTAGTCGCCGGCGCCGATCCCGAAGATCCCGTCACCAAAGACGCCAGCGCCCACATCACCGGCTCCTTCGCCGCAGGACTCGAAAAGGCGACGCTCACCGGCCGCCGCATCGGCGTCTTGCGCCAGCGCTTTATCGGCGTCACCGGCGAACACGTAGTCGCGGACGAAATGGACCGCGTCATCAAAGAATTCCAATCCGCCGGCGCCACGGTCTTCGACGTGACCATTCCCGACTACAATGCCAAATTCCGCGCCGCGCGCGGCAGCGCCCCCGGAGCCCTCAAGGAAGCCTGGCAAGCCTATCTCGCGCGCGGCGCTAAGCCCGGAGACAAAGTGCTCACAATCCAAGAGCTCATCGACTCCAACAAGCTCGCCCCCGCCGGCGCCCGCCGCTTCAAAGCCGCGCTGGAGCCCATCCCCACCGGCGCCACTGGCATCTTGCCGCGTGCCACTGGCATCTTGCCAGTGCCGGGTGCCACTGGCATCTTGCCAGTGGACGCCGAGCTCGAAGCCGCCCGCAAAAAATTCATCGCCGGCCGCGAAGCCTTCCGCCAACTCTTCATCGACCTAATGGACCACGAACACGCCGACGCGCTGCTCTACCCGGCGAACCTCGCCCGCCCCCACACCCACGAAGGCGGCCTCCAGCGCTACGGCGGCGAGCCCAGCACCTGCGAAGAAAGCGCCATGACCGGCCTCCCGCAAGTTACCGTCCCCGCCGGTTTCTTCGGTAAACGCTTTCCCCTGGGCGTCTCCCTCCTCGGCCGCCCCTGGCACGACCGCCGCCTCCTGGAGCTCGCCGCGGCGTACGAGCACGCAACAAAGCACCGCCGCCCGCCGCCGGGAATTGGAAGTTTTTGACCTGGGAAAATCCAGCTAAACCACGTGTTTCCCGGCAAAAAGAATTCGGTCGCGAAAAAAGTAGCGTACCGCTCCTGCCCCCGCTATAATCGCCGACGCACCTTCCGCCATGAAATTCAGCCTCTTGCGCCTGTTTCTCGAAAGACTCGTCCCGGCCGTTCAAATCTGAAGAACGACTCTTCAGCAACGCAAGTCACGCTGTCGTCTCATCATCGGCGGAGCGGATCACTGCAATTCCTCGCGACGAGAAACATCGGAGACCTACACGTGAAGCGTTCCCATCGAGTGGCCGGCGCTGCAGGCGCCTTGGCGGCAGGGCTAGGCGGCGCTCAATCTCTCGATGCGGCGCTAGCTCACCGCGCGGTCGACATCAACATTCCAGCCGACTCCGGCGACTACGCCATCGATATCGATCAAGACGGCACGACTGAATTCGACATCAAGCAGTTCGTGAACGTCACCAAGTATTCCAACCTAGCCCCGCTCAACGGGCTTCGACGCATCACCACCGGCGATCAAACCGGAGTGGTCGAGAACTTGCCCGGCGGCACGCTCATCGCCCCCGGAGACGCCTTTAGCAACACCGGCACCGACCGCCTCAGCGGTTTCGCCGATCCGCCCGATGGCGCCTTTCAAGTGAGCGACGGCCCAGGCTACATCGGCATCGAATTCTCAACCCCCGATGGATTCCACTACGGTTACGTCGGCTATCAAGGAACCGGCGCCGAAGGAGACCCCACCGGGCACATTTACTCCATTGGCTACGAGACAGACGAAGGCGCCGGCGTGACAACCCCCTGGGCCGACGCCGATGCCAACGGAGTCGTCGACGGCAACGACTTCCTCCTCATCCAGCAGGGCCTGGGCGACAAATACACCGCCGACAATGTCACCGGCTTCCAAGCCGAATACGGCCTGGGAATCACCGCTGGAGCCGTTACCGCAGTTCCCGAGCCGGGGGCTCTCGCCCTGTTGGCCGCCGGCGCCGCGGGGATTCCGCTGTATCGCCGACGCTTGGCAAAGCAAAATAAATAGTCGTTTGCAATGTCGTTCGTTTTACACGGCGTCCGACTCGACGCTTCCATTCATCCTCAGACTGACTTCACAAGGGCAGACTAATGAACAGCATGGACAAATCGGTTCGACGGTTGGCCGGCGCCGCCGGCGCCCTCGCGGCAGGCCTCGGCGGGGCACAATCGCTCGACGCCGCTGTCGTGCATCAGACGGTCAACGTCAACATTCCCACCGACGCCAACGCCTACCTGGTTGACCTGAACGGCGATGCGGTGAAGGAATTCGATATCCAATCCGACATCAATGGGACCACCGCTCGCATCAAGGCTACGAACTATGGCACGGGCGCCGGCACTCTCAGGGCCGGCGACGGCGCGCCCGCAAATCTTCCAGCAAACACCCTCATTGGTCCCGGAAGCGGAACATTTTCAGGCAGTGGCCTCGATACGCTTACCGGCGTCAATTCAGGAAGTCCCGCCGGCCACTTTCAAGTCAGCGACGGCTCGGGCTATCTCGGCGTCCAGTTCCAAGTCGCCGGCCAAACCCACTACGGCTACGTCGGCTATGAAGGAACCGGAGCCCAAAACAGCGCCAACGGCCGGGTCTATTCGTTGGGCTACGAAACGGCCCCAAATACCGCGATTGCCGCCGGCGTCGTTCCCGAACCCAGCGCGATCGCCATGCTTGCCGCGGGAGCCTCGGGCATCGCGCTGTACCGCCGCCGTCGGAACTCTTAGCCGGGCCCCTCAGCTCCACAGCAAAGGGCAGGGCAGGGCAGGGCGAGGCCCATGATCGAAAACGATCGCCTCTCTCCCGCCGCGCTTGACGAGTCGCTGCGAGCGGAGCCGTACTCCGTGCCGCTGCGATCGCAGTTGGCTGAGGCTTATTTCCGTGCTGGCCGATTCGAAGATTGCCGCCGCTGCGTCGCGGACCTGCAGGCGCAAGGCGTCGATACCGCCCTCGGCCGCATCGCGCTCGCCATTCTAGATTTCATGGCAGGCCAGGCCGGCAGCGCACTCATCCATCTTCGTCATGCCGAAGCGATGCCCGACGTCTCAGCGCACCTGCTGGAACTCATCGGCAGGCTCTATTTGCGCATTCGCCGCCCTGAAGAAGCCAATCGCGTCCTGCAACGGGCCCTGGGCGCGGCGCCAGAGACCGCAACAGCCCACGACGCCTGCGCTCTCGCCTGCTTGCTTCAGAGAGACTTTGCCAGGGCAGAACAATCCGCGCGGCAAGCGATCACCCTCGATCCAACTTCGTTCGAGTCCCACTACCATCTCGGGCTCATACTCGAACGTCAGCATCGCATTGACGAGGCCATCAATGTCTACAAACACGCGCTCACCACGCAAAAGACCAACGACGCTGCCGTCCACCGCCGCCTCGCGGAACTCTACAAACATCAAGGCAACCACTCGCTTGCCTTTCATCATCGGGCCATCGCCAGCCGCTCGAAGCAACCGCAGCGGCTGCCCGGCTTTGATCTAGAGTGGACCGCCCAGGGCCTTTCGTCATGAAGGCAGGGCGATAGACGCTCGATGACCAAACGCATCGCCTCCAAAGTGCTACTCATCGGCTGGGACGCCGCTGATTGGGACGTCGCCCGCCAGCTAATGTCCGCCGGCCAGTTGCCGCACCTTAAGCGACTCGCCGAAGACGGCGCGTCCGGCGACCTCGCCTCGCTCCAGCCGATGCTCTCGCCCATGCTGTGGACCTCCATCGCGACCGGCAAGTACCCGCATAAGCACGGCATCCACGGCTTCACCGAGCCATGCCCCGACGGCTACGGCATTCGCCCCGCCTCCAGCACCAGCCGAACGGCGAAGGCCATTTGGAACATCCTCTCCCAATCAGGTTTGCGCACGCACCAAATTGGCTGGTACGCATCCCATCCCGCTGAGCCGATCAATGGAATCAGCGTCTCGAACCACTTAGCCGTCGCCCCCACGCCAAACGCGCCCTGGCCGCTCGTTGAAGGCACGGTCTATCCGCCGAGTGTAGCCGACGAGCTCTCCGAACTTCGCCTGCGGCCCGAAGAAGTAGGCCTGAATGAGCTCGGCCAATTCATTCCCTCGGCTGCACAGATCGATCCTGCCAGCGACGACCGACTACTGAAATGCGCTGTCATCATCGCCGAAACCGCGACCACCCACGCCGCCGCCACCTGGGCCATCGAGCGCGAGCCCTGGGACTTCATGGCCGTCCTCTACGACGGCCTCGATCACTTCGGACACATGTTCATGGACTATCATCCGCCGAAGCTGCCCTGGATATCGTCCAGCGATTTCGAGCACTACCAGCATGTCATGGCCAAAGCGTACTCGTTCCACGACATGATGCTTGGCCGCCTCCTCGAACTCGCCGGCGAAGACGCGGTCGTCATCCTTGTCTCCGACCACGGCTTCTGCTCTGGCGAAGATCGCCCACGACAGACCGTCAAAACTCTGGAAGGTCTCTCCCGCTGGCATCGGCCGGCGGGCATTTGCGTGATGCACGGCCCCGGCGTCCGCCAGGGCGTTCGCTTAGAAGGCGCCTCGCTGCTCGATGTCACGCCGACGATCTTGTCGCTTTTCGGCGTCCCGATTGGGCAAGACATGGACGGCCGCCCGTGGCTGGAGGCGATCGAATTCGCTGAACCGGCCGACTCAATCCCCAGTTGGGAGCAAACGCCCGGCGACGCTGGCTTGCACGCCGCCGAGCTTCGACAATCGAACGCCGGCTCCCTTCAAGTCCTCCGCCATCTGATCAATCTCGGCTACCTGGCGCCGGCCAGCACTGACATTCAAGCGGCCATCGACGAAACCCTCGACACCAACCAGTTCAACCTCGCGCGGTCACTCATCTTCGCCGGCGAGCACGATCGAGGAATCGAAATCCTCACCTCACTCGTCCAAAAGCATCCCCACAACGAAGACTTTCGTGAAGCGTTGTCGTCTGCTACCGCCGCCTCGCACAGTAGATAGCAATGGTCAACCGAGTCGCCAACAAGGTCCTCCTCATCGGCTGGCCCGGCGCCGATTGGAACCTCTGCGACCCGCTCCTGGCCCAAGGCCAAGTGCCGAACCTCGAGCGCCTCATCGCCCGCGGCGCCCACGGCCACGTGCGCTCAGTCGTCCCCATCCTCTCCCCGCCCCTCTGGACTTCCGTCGCCACCGGCAAACGCCCTGACAAGCACGGCATCCACGGCCTCTTCGAACCCGACCAAGAACTCGGCGGCGCCCGCCCCGCCTCCAGCGAAAGCCGCACGACAAAAGCCTTGTGGAACCTCCTCGCCGAGAGCGGCCTTGCGGTGCACGTCATCGGCTGGCCCGCGTCCCACCCAGCCGAGCCGACCAGCGGCGTCATGGTCACCGACCGCCACGCGATTGCACGCGTCGAACTTGGCAAGCCCTGGCCGCAGCCCGATGGCTCCGTGCATCCGCCGGAGCTGCGGCCGCAGCTCGCGCCGCTGCGGCTTCATCCAGAACAGCTCGACCAAGAAACACTCTCCTTCTTCGTTCCCTCGATCGATTCCCTCGGCATGAGCGGCGCCTCCCGCCTCGCCGCACTCAAGTCAAGCCTGGCCGCCACCGTCAGCACGCACGCCGCCGCGACCTGGGCCTTGGAAACCCGCCCGTGGGACGTCGCCGCGATCTGCTACTCCGGCATCGAGCAGCTTTGCCACGCCTACGGCCGTCACGCATCCTCGGAACCCGCAAGCACAAACGCGGCCACCGACAACCCGCTGCGATCCATCATCCCCGCCGCCTATCGCTTCCACGACATGATGCTCGGCCGGTTGCTCCAGCTCGCCGGCAACGACGCCACGATCATCCTCCTCTCCGATCACGGCCACAAACTCGCCGCCGCCTTGCCACGAGAACTTGCCGAAGAGCCGGAAAACGCTGAGCTGCTCCACACACCCTCAGGCATGTGCGTCATCAGCGGCCCGCTTGTCAAAACGAACGCCTCCATCGAGCGGGCCAGCATCCTCGACGTCACGCCCACCCTCCTCACGCTACTCGGCCTCCCCCACGGCGCCGACATGGACGGCCGCCCCCTCGCCGAGCTGTTCGACCCACCGCTGAAACCCGCGACGATCGCCTCCTGGGACGACCCAAGAAAAGGGGACGCAGCTCATTGTTCTCCCGACGTTGGGCGTGACGCCCTTCAGCAACTACTCGCCGAGCTCGCGCACGCCGGCTACACCGATCCGCAAGAACAAAAGCTAGCCAAACAACAACAGCGCGTCATCGCCAAAAACCGCTTCCTGCTCGCCCGCTCCCTGCTAGTGGCCGGCAAGTTCACCGACGCGCGCTCCATTCTCGAAGAACTGCACGCCGACTCCCCGGCCGCTTGGCCAATCGCCGAAATGCTCGTCGAAACGCTCCTCATCAGCGGCGATGCATCAGCCGCCTCCAAGGTGCTCGCCTCGCTCCCCGGCGACATCGGCGATCCCGCCTGGCGCCATGTCATCCGCGGCGGCATCGAATTGAACATTGCGCGCCCCAAAGAAGCGATTCCACATTTCCTTCAAGCACAAGAAGCAGCCCCCGGCAACATCCGCACGAGCGTCTTCCTCGGTCAGACGTATCTGGCCTTACGACGTTGGACCGAAGCCCGCGAGGCGTTCATTGCGGCGCTCGCCGCCGACCCGCACCACGCCGAAGCACTCTACGGCCTCGCCGCCATCGCCAATAAACAAACAAACTTTGCCGAGGCGATCGCCCTCACGACACAATCGCTCGCCATCCATGAACTGCCGCTCGCCTATTACCAACGCGGCTACGCACTGATGAAACTCGGACGGAACGTCGAAGCCGCCGACGACTTCAGCCGCACGCTCCAGCTCCTGCCAACATTCCGCCCCGCCAATCGATTCCTCAATCGCCTGTCATCCAACTAACCCGCACGGCCGCCACTGCTGCCTAGTCCAGCAGTGCCAAGTGGGATAGGCGTGCCATGTCCATGTCCGCGTGGGCATGCGAGAATCACTTTCAAAAGTCGAACGATCTCAATCCCTGACGCCCGCCTGCAGCCGCACCTCCGCCCGCGTCGTCCCGCCCCCAATCCAGCCCAGCGTCCGCCGCGAATCCGAATGCTGCTCCGCCGTGCAGAACCGGAAAACTTCCGCGCCGCGCGCTCTCACCGCGTCGGTGGCCGCACACTTCAGCATCAAATCCGCCCACCCCAGCCGCACCGATGGGTCAAGCACGTTCGCCGCAATCTCGCACGTCTGCGGATCCGGAAACCACCCCAGCGTGAACCCCAGCGTCCGCTCCCCGCATACCAGAACCACCGACGCCTGCCGGTCGTAAGGATGCGGCGCCGACCCATCCAACAGCGGCACAAGCGTCCGCAGCTCTCCGCCCAAATACTTGAGGTGCAGATCGCACACCCGCTCCACATCAGCCTCCGCCAGCGGAATGATTCGCGCCTCCTCGGGAATCCACCCATGCTCCCGCACCTGCTCAATCAGCGGCTCCAGCCGCGCCCCGCAGCGCGCCACGTCGATCTCATGAGCATACCGCAGCTGATGCTCCGCAAACCCCAGCCCCTGCCAAAACGCCTCCTCCGCTGACCCTCGTTCCACCCACCGCAGCGTCTGCAAAATCGTCGCTCCCTCTCCAGCGGCGAAGCGCTTCGCATACTCCAGCAGCGCCGGATTCACCTCCCCGCCCACCGCCGCGGGAACCGCCGCCAAATGCGCCCCCCAAAACTCCCCGAGCGCCTCCGCCCCGCTCCGCACGCTCCCCGCCCCGACCGGCCGCCCGCCATCCTCCACCGCCACAAACAAGTGATAATGCGGATGCGTCGAACCCTCATTCCCCAACAACACCCGGCAAAGCTTAATCTCCAACCCCTTCGCCGGTCTGACAACAATCTGCGGCATAAGCGACGCACCAAACCTGCTACTTATGAATCGAACCTCGGGTGCCACTGCTGGCTAGCCCGAGCAGTCCGTGGGGTGCCACTGCCGGCTAGCCCAGCAGTGCAAATCGGGTACACGTTTCCCATCGCTGGGTGCCACTGCTGGCTAGTCCAGCAGTGCAAATCGGGTACAAGCTTCCCATCGCAGGCAAACCCATCATCGGCATTCCTTCGATTGAATCCAGGACTTCAACGAACGACCGCCGTTGACCCCATCCAATTATGATCTGCCCGCGATAAAAAAACTCAACGAACCGCTCGATCCAAAAAGGCCCCTCGCGCCCGCCAGCCCCCTTCTCCCCGAGGGAGAATAGGACTATGCATCTGCCTGCATCACTGCCTTGAGGCCTGCAAGTCCGAGCTATGAAAGCCCAGGGCGCAGCCCTGGGTGTCTAGCGCATTTAACTGGGTATAGCCCTGTAAGGGCGCGCTAGCGATCACCATCAATTAACTCGCCCTCATTGGGGCTAGGTAATCGTCGTCCGCCTCGTCTTCCGAAGGGATCAAACCCATTGCGCCCCAATTGAGCGTAGCGACGCCGCCGGCAAATCCGCCTCACTCTCCGGCTCCCTTCTCCCCGACGGAGAATGGGACCAAACGAGCACGGGCAACCGGAAGTTGCCCGAGCGCAGTGCGGTAGCCCGTCGCGCTAGCGACTAGGGATGAGGGCTCCGCGCCAAAACCACAGCGTCAACGCTGCGAACAAAAACCCGATGCTTGTGCTCCCAGTCATGGAGCGATAAGGCTGTAATCCACGCGAGTCGGCAGATCCGGCGGCATGATATTTTCGATCTCTACAACGTAGCGGATGTCCGACACTCCCAACTTTTTCAGAGTTTGTGCCACTTCACCATCCGAGCTCGTGTCGTCCAAACCGCTGAGGCCAAGAGGGAGACGATTTCGCACAATCGCCTTGCCTGGAGTTCGTTGCCAGACGTAATCCCGCCAATCAGACGGAACCGAGATCGTGACCCCGCGTTCTCGAAGAAAGCGGCACCTTTCGATGATTCGCTGCCGCCGCCACTGACCA
>JAICUM010000446.1 GCA_025935855.1 Pirellulales bacterium
AAGTTGACCCATGGAGAAATGGATAGGCCCTGATCCTCATTTCCCTGGTAGAACATGCCATATCCGCCCCGAATCGACATTTTCTGCAATGGTTGAAATGCAAAGCCGAAGCGCGGAGCAAAGTTCGTGCGCTGCGCTTTTCCGATGGCGAGCGGCAATTGGTCGTGTTGTTCTCGCGAGAGTTTGATCTCGTGGGGAAGCTGGAGGCGGACGGCGAGCACGTACACGCCGTGCCGATTCCGAGGGCGTCGTCGTCGATTCGGAAGTACTTGATGGATATCGGGGCGATTGGGTGACGCTAGCTGGATTGCGGAGTGGGCTGGAGAGGGGGGCGGGCGGCTTCTATACTTCGCGGCCGGTTGTATTGATTCATTAACGAACCCGGCCTAAGCACTCTACACAGCAGCCAGCCAGCATTCGTCCTGGAGGGACGAGACGAGAATAGCCCAGCATTTTAATGCTGGGGACCGAGTCGCGATTCTTAGATCACTAGTCCCAGAGGGACGGTTGAGTTCAGCCGTCCCTAACGGGACTGGTCGACTGTGGCGCGGTTCTACCCAGCGTTGAAACGCTGGGCTATTCTCGGGTCGTCCCTCCGGGACGAACGTGGGAAGGCCGGCAGTTGAAGGAGGTCTTGGGCGCCGGGCAACAATTTGATGCTGGAGCGCACGGATGCGGTCGATTGCGATTATCAATCAGAAGGGTGGCGTGGGGAAAACGACCACGGCCGTGAATTTGAGCGCGGCGCTGGCCGGCAGCGGCGTGCGCGTGGGGCTCATCGATCTCGATCCGCAGGCGCATGCGTCGCTGCACTTGGGACTGGGGCCGCAGCGCGGGTTGCCGAACACGTATGAGATGCTGACGGCGAACAAGCCGATGGGCGAGGTGTGGCACGCGGTTCAAGAGAACCTGTGGGTGGCGCCGTCGCACATTGATCTCGCGGCGGCCGAGGTGGAACTGGCGGGCGTCGTGGGGCGGGAGCTGATTCTCCGGGATGCGCTGGCCGAGACCGCGGGCTGTCCGGTGTTTGACTATGTGATTATTGATTGCCCGCCGTCACTTGGCATTCTGACGATCAACGCGCTGTCGGCGGTCGAGGATGTCGTGCTGCCGCTGCAGCCTCATTTCCTCGCGCTGCACGGGTTGAGCAAGCTGCTGCAAACGATCGAGTTGGTGCGGCGGCGGCTGAACGATCGGCTGCGGCTGGCCGGCGTGGTGCTGTGCTTGTACGACTCGGCGACGAAGCTGGCGGCCGAGGTGAGCGCGGACGTGGCGGCGTTTTTCGCAGAGGGGCCGGAGCGGCAGGCGGCGTGGCAGCACGCGCGGCTGTTTGCGACGCGGGTTCGGCGGAATATTCGGCTGGCCGAGGCGCCGAGCTTTGAGCAGTCGATCTTTAAGTACGCGCCGCAGTCGGCAGGGGCGGAGGATTATCGGGCGCTGGCCGATGAGGTGCTGGCGATGTATGGGGAGAGCGCTAAGCCGCAAGCGGCGTGATCGTCTTGTGATCGCGCGGCGTTTTTCGTGAACTTGCGGCGTAGCCCCGACCTAGCTAGGTCGGGGCTATTGGCGCGATTGAGCTTTGGGCGAAGTTCGCACGAAATACTAACCCAGCGTTGCGGTGAGGGATTGGAAGAGGGGGTCTTGGCGGATGTTGTCGAAGTCGGGTTCGTCTTCGACCAGCGATTTGAAATTGCCGTCGATGTCGAGGGCGTAGGCGAGGTGCTGCAGCGCTCGGCGGCGATTGCGGGCGAGGCTCCAGTAGCACGCCAGGTTGTAGTGCAAGATCGCGTCGCCCGGTTCAATGGCGACAGCTTGCTCCAGCGAGGCGATGGCGTCTTCGAGTTTGCCGAGGCGCTTGTAGCACCAGCCGAGTGCGAGGGCGACGTGTACGTCGTCGGGAATCAGCTCCAGGCTGCGGCGTAGTGGGTAAACGGCTTCGCGGAAGCGGTTCAGTTCGCGGAGCGTTTCGCCCAGCAGGTAACAACCCCGTGCGTCGCCGTGTACCAGGTGGCCGCGGTGCTGGAGCGTGGTGAGCGCTTGCCGCGGCATGCCGAGCTCGAGATAGCCTTCGGCCTCGACGCAGGCATGATGCACCTGGATGCGTGCTGTGGACGGCATGGCGGGATTGGTTGCGAGACGGAGCATGTCGGGCACGCGGTTATTTTACGCTCAGTGCGCCGCACGACGACGTGCGGTTGACTGTGGCTTAATGCAAACCACGGGCCAAACTGGTATGAGCTACAAGATCGAGAAAACGCGGCGTTTGCGAGGCCGCGGGAGAAGTCCAGCCAAGTTTACACGCTGGCGGTGCGCAAGCTGTGTGCGGTTAAAAAATTGCGGCGAAAAAGGTTCGCGCGTGCGGAGGCTTATGTCGCGCGGGTTAAGTTGGCTGCCGCGGGCTCGTGTGACGGGTGCGTAAGGATGACGGCGCGGATGTTCATTAACGCCGCACTTGATGCGGGATTGGTCAGCGGACGCACCGGCGGAACAGGCGCTGATCTGAGCCGCTTGGTGTGCCATGCTCACGTCCGCGTGAGCATGTGACAACACGCAAACATGCCCCACCTCGGCGGACCTCCGTGGGCATGGCGCCCGCTTAGATTGACTTATGAACGTTAAAAAAACGGCGTTTATTTTTCGCAACGTGGGCGGCGGGAAATGTCGTGCGGCGGCGACATTTCACGGCGGTTGAAGCTCGCGGCCGGTTGCTTCTTCAGAGCGATTCGAGCCTTATTTTCCAGGTCATTCGAGCGGTTGTGAGCGACGGCGGCAGCATGGCGGGCATGGTCGTTGCGTTCAGAGGCAGGCACTCATCTGTTGCCTGTTCTTTGAGGGTTGCGACGCGTGCGACGCCGACTTTTTGTCCTGCTGACTGCCGCGGTTGTTTGGGGTTTGGCCGGCGCGTGCGGCCAGTGTGGAACCGTGGCGAGCAGCGGCATTGATTGGGTGCGAACGGCGGAGGGCTGGCAGCGGCGGCGCGTGGTGGAAGCGCGGCGGCCGGCGGAGCCGCCGACGCTTCATCCGGCGACGGTGGCGGCTTTTGAGCTGGCGGCGTCGCTGTTGGTGCTGGCGGCGTTTCCGACGCGGGTGGGGACGCGAGGCTTATCGAGGGTCGCGCCTCTTTCTCAACTTGCGGCCTAGCCCTGACCTAGTCCGCCAGGACGAGGCGGACCCGCGCTGGCGGGCTCGGTCGGGGTTATGTTGGATTTTCTTGCACGATTCTTGTGCGGCGGCGGCACTAACACGGGTAGAGGCGCTGCGCGGGTTGTTTGCTTGCGGCGCTGCCCCGACCTGGCTAGGTCGGGGCTGTTGGCGCGTTTTTTGAGTTCTGTTGCTGGTTAGTGAGGTTTGATATGCGGCTGACGCTTCGGACGTTGTTGGCGTACATGGATGACATCCTGGATCCGGCGGATCAGGAGGAGCTGGGGCGGAAGATCGAGTCGAGCCCGTTTGCGACGGAGCTGATTCATCGTTCGCGCGACGCGGTGCGGCGGCTGCGGTTGTCGGCGGCGGACCCGACCGCCGGCAGCGACGACGACATTCACGGCTCGGACGCGAACCTCGATGCGAACACGGCGGCGGAATACTTGGACAACACGCTGTCGCCCGAGGCGGTGGCGGAGTTCGAGCGAAGCTGCCTGGAGGCCGGGCCAAACGCGGACATGCTGTTGGCCGAGGCGGCTTCTTGCCACCACGTGCTGACGATGGTCTTGGGCGAGCCGGCGGAGGTGGATTCCGACTTGCGGCAGCGGATGTACGCGCTGGCTCAATCGCCGGCGGCGGCGCCGCAGGTGAAGGCCGAGGCAGCGGCTGTGGCTCAGCCCGCGGCAGCGGTAGCGCCTGCGGCCGCAATGGCCGCGGCGCCGGCGGTCGTGCCCGTGCCGAGCCGGCGGGCGCACGTTGATCCGGACGAAGCGGGGGTGCCGGACTACATCATGGCGGCGATGCGTCAAGAGCGTCGGCGGACGCGGCGATTGATCGCAGCGTTTATGGGATCAATGGCGCTGGCCGGCGTGCTTGTCATCGCCGCATGGTTGGCCTGGCCTCAGCCGCCGGTGGAGGACCCGGACGCGGTGGCGCAGATGGGCGGCGCCGATCAGGTTTCACAGGGCGTGGAGATCGGCGAAGAAAAGGCGACGCCCAAGGCGGGCGAGGCTGAAACAGAAAAGAATGGCGAGGAGAACGCGGCCACGCCGGCGGAGAGCGAGGCGCCGCCGTTTAACGCGGAAGCCGCGAAGGCGACGCCGGCCACTCCTGCGTCCAGCGCTGCGGCGGCCGGAGCGAGTGAGCAAGCCGCGAATGCGACGCCGCCGGC
>JAICUM010000301.1 GCA_025935855.1 Pirellulales bacterium
GCACGAACTGCTTATCGAACGACGGCTGCGGTCCGCCCGGCCGATAGCCGTCCGCCGGCCAGAACCGCGAGCTATCCGGCGTCATCACTTCGTCGATGAGAAGCAGCTCGTCGTTCAGCACGCCAAACTCGAATTTCGTGTCCGCGAGAATGATTCCGGCCTCCATCGCCCGCCGCGCGCCCAGGTTGTACAAATCCAAACTCCGCTGACGAATTTGCTCGGCCAGCACGTCGCCGATCCGCGTTTTCATCTCCGCGAACGTGATGTTCTCGTCATGCTCGCCCTGCGGCGCCTTCGTGGCCGGCGTGAACACCGGCGCCGGCAGCCGCTCCGATTCTTCCAGCCCAGTCGGCAGCGAGATCCCTGCCACCCGTCCAGTATGCCGATATTCGTTCCACGCTGAACCGCTAAGGTACGCGCGAACCACGCACTCGATTGGCACGACCTCGGTCTTCCGCACGAGCACCGTCCGCCCGGCGAGCATGTCCAAATCCGAGCCCGCCGGCAGGCGCATCTTCCGCACGTCGGTTTCCAGCAGGTGATGCGAATTCTCAAGCTGGCTGAACCAGTAGTTGCTCACCTGGGTCAGCACGCGGCCCTTATCCGGAATCGGCGTCGGCAGAATCCAGTCAAACGCGCTGATCCGGTCGGTGCTGACGAGCAGCAGCCGCTCGTCCAGGTCGTAGACGTCGCGCACCTTCCCCCGCGTGACCGAGAGCCCAGGCAGATTCGTTTCAACCAACGCCGCAGTCATCGCGCTACACACCCGCCCAAAAGCCTCGCCACGAAACCATCCGGAGAAACCACAATCTAGCCAGAGGGCCACGCCCTCCGGGCCACCAACCAAGACCGTTCCGCTGAGTATATCGTTTCAAGGCGCAATCCGACATGCTTCAGCCAGTTCAACGGCGCGCTTGTGACGCCGCTCCCGCCCCATTAAAATCAATTTCAGGCAAGCCGGCTTTCGTCGAGGGCCAGCCGCGCTCGCCACGCATTGCTACGCACGTACGACTTCCTCAGAACCTGAGCCTTGCCAGGCCTCGACCATGGGACAGATGCGGTTTCGTCTGCATCGGCGCGACCGCATTCCGGACGGTGGCGCCGGCCGTATCTACGTCGCCGGCAGCGAGGACATTCCCTGGCCCACCACCTCCTCCTGGATCGGCGACGACCTTCTCGTCCAGCGTTCCGTCGATGATTCCGGCTACGTCTACGTCCCGTGGATGGTGGACAGCCACGGCCAGTACCTGCTCGGCACGACGACGCTCATGGAGCGCGACGAGCCCTACTTGCTCGACGTCGAGCTCGCCCGCGGGCTGATTCAGCGATTGCGTTCCAGGCTCTTCATCTGGGAATGGCTGGGGCTGAAGACGCCGCCCCATTTGTCCGAGAAACTGCAAGACGCCACTAAGCTCTTCTCACGAGCCGCGACCCTGCAGGACAACGTGGAAATCGCGGCGACGTTCGCCAATCAGGCCATTGCCTCCGCGCTGACCGCGTGCGATGAACTCGTCCGCGTGTACGCCGAGCAATCGATCGGCGCTCGGCAACGGCAGACGCCGGTTGCGACGCTGCTCGGCGTGACCCTCGGTCCAACCACCCCTAACGTGAACGTTCGCCGTAAGCTGCTCGAAGCGGCGAATATCATCCAGCTTCCCATGGGCTGGCGAGCCATCGAATCCCGCGAGGGAAAACGCGATTGGAAGCCGACCGACGAGCAGCTCGGCTGGTGCCAGACGGCGGGCCTCAAGGTGGCCGCCGGTCCGCTATTACGCCTCGATGACCGCGGCGTCCCTGACTGGATGTACCTCTGG
Organism: Pirellulales bacterium; assembly: GCA_025935855.1. Taxonomy (GTDB): domain Bacteria; phylum Planctomycetota; class Planctomycetia; order Pirellulales; family Lacipirellulaceae; genus Lacipirellula. The sequence goes on from JAICUM010000301.1 coordinate 1,815, forward strand.
GAAGGCGACGACGACAATCTTTCGCGCCTGCTTTTGGATCACGTGCGGGCCGTTGTCTCGCGCTACGCCGGCCGCGTTCACCTCTGGCACGTCGCCTCGCGCGTGAACAACGGGCAGCTTCTTTCGCTCAACGAGGAAACGCGGCTGAATCTCGTGGCCCATGCGGTGCAGATGGTCCGCAAGCTCGACCCCCGCACGCCGACGGTCGTTTCCTTCGATCAGCCGTGGGGCGAATACCTCGTCGATCACGAGAACGAGCTGGCGCCGCTCCACTACGCCGACGCGCTCGTGCGGGCCGAACTGGGCATCTCGGGCTTCGGCCTGGAGATCAACGCCGGATACTGGCCGCGCGGCAGCGCCCATCGCCCGGCCTTCGAGTACGGCAAGCTCATCGACCAGTGGAGCCAGCTCGGCTTGCCGCTCATGCTCTTTTTGACGGCGCCTGATTCAGAAGGCGAAGACGCCAAGGCCGCGCGAAATATCCGCCCCGAGCTAATCCATCCATTCGCCGATTCAACCCTCAACCCGCAGGCCGCCTGGGCATCCACCGTCGCGCCGCTGCTCTTGGCGCGCACGTCGGTTCAAGTCCTACTCTGGAACCAGCTCACCGACGGCGAGCCGCACGAGTTCCCCCACAGCGGCCTCTTCGACGCCAAGGGCAAATCGAAACCCACCCTGCGCGTCCTCCGCGACTTAAGAAAGGTGTGTGGATAGTCATGGGCACGCCCAGCGTCTTAAAGTCGACGCAAGCAGCGTGTTGTCTCCAGGCCTGAAAGGCCGCGCTATGATAGCCCAGGGCAAGGCCGCCGAAGGCGGTCGCCGCCCTGGGTTGACGGCGCCTCAAATGATCGAAGCCCTGTAAGGGCGCGCTAACCGATGGTTTCGTTAGCGCGCCCTTAACAGGGCTACGATTCAATGAACCTGCTCGATACCCAGGGCTTCGCCCTGGGCTTTCGTAGCGCGACCTTTCAGGCCTTAATGCACCGCGTGGCTGCGCAGGCCCTTCACCGCGTCTTCGCGGCACTCATACGTCGGCAGCGCTTGATCCAGCCGGCAGAAATGCAGCGACTCGGCGCAATGGTCATTCAACGCGCAGAGCCGCATCGCTCCCCCGCGTTGCAATAGCCGCTTTTGCAGCACCACCAACTGGCCGATCAGCCAGCTCGGCAGCATCTCGACGTCTTCCATCTCAAGCACAACGCGGTAGATGAAATGCCGATCCGCGAGACTCCACACCTTCTCGCCCACGTGCTCCGGCTCGAACGAGCCCGGATGTAAACGCACAAACAACCAGTCGGGGCCGCGCTCAACCGCCACGTCCCAATCCGCACACACTTCAGCCATTTCCATTCTCCGCGCTGCGAGGGCGGTCCCTCCCAGGAACCAGCCGCATCCTCGCTTTAGATCCGTCTATCGCGTGCCGCCTTGCGATAGCCAAAGAAAAGTCAGTCCCGCGCTAACTCGCTCCAGCAACCCGTCGAATTGCATCTTAGAGCCGGCGGCTTCGCGCTACAAGCGCGCTTGGAATACATGCGTTTTCCCGCGAGTTGAAACGTTTTATCGACTGTCCAAAACGCAAACTTTCGCCAAAGCCCCCGCAATCGGACTTTTGCTAGCTTAGTAACGGTGACTTTTAGTCGCCGCGTAATGGCGCCTGAATGCGGCGACTAAAAGTCACCGCTACGACTTGAGCATCTCGGCCATTGTCTTTTCCGCAACGTCCAGCGCCTCCGGCAACTTCGCCGGCTCTTTCCCGCCGGCTTGTGCCAGATCCGGTCGCCCGCCGCCGCCGCCGCCCACCGCTTTCGCCACGGGGCCGATCCATTTGCCCGCGCTCACGCCGCGTTCTTGTAACTGCTTCGAGACGCCAGCCACGAGCGTCACTTTATCGTCCCCCTGCCGCGTCGCCAGCAGCACGGCCGACAGCGGTGCCTTCTGCCGAATCTGGTCGATCAGCTGCCGCATGAGGTTCGGCTCGACGCCCGGCACCTCCGCGAGCACCACTTTCACGCCCGCCTGATCGTGCGCCTTTTCCAACAGCGCATCGGCCGACACCGGCCCCGCCGCATCGCGCTGCGCGAGCCGATCGGTGAGCGACGCAATCTCTGCTTGCATTGCCTCCAGGCGTTCGACAACTCCGAGCGGCGCCACCGATAGCCGCCGCGCCGCTTCGGTAAGCGCCGACTTCACCACTTCAGCGCTCGGCGCCTTGCTTTTTCCTTTCGTTGCGACGCGCGGCTTCTCCGCGCTCGGCTGCCCGCCCGCTTCGAGGGCCCGCTTCAGCTCACGCCGCCGCTCGACCAGCGCTTCCACCGCGTGCGGAACCTCTGACGGCCCGACGCCTAGTAGATTAGCCGCCTTCGAAAGCTGCGTCTGAATCTGCTCCCGGTGCTCCGCCGCCCTCTTGCCGGTGAGCGCCACGATGCGCCGTGTTCCCGCTGACACGCCCTCTTCGCTCAAAATTTCAAACGTGCCGACGTCGCCCGTGTTCGTCAAATGCGTGCCGCCGCACAGCTCCTTGCTGAAAGCGCCCATCGACACCATCCGCACCGGGTCCGGGTACTTTTCGCCGAACAGCATCATCGCGCCCTGCTTCCGGGCCTCGGCCAACGGCAGCGTCTGCCACAGGATCGGTTCGCCGGCCTGAACGCGCTCGCCCACGTCGCTCGAAATGGCCGAGAGCTGCGCGCTTTCCACCGGGCTAAGGTTCGTAAAGTCAAACCGCAGCCAGTCGTCGTCCACCTTCGACCCCTGCTGCTGCGCGTGTGACCCCAGGTTCTTCTGCAGCGCGTAATGCAGAATGTGCGTCGCCGAGTGCGCCCGCCGAATCGCGTCCCGCCGCTCGGCGTTCACTACCGCGCGAACCTTCATCCCCTCGCGCATGCACCCCTTGCGCAAGTGCCCGTAATGCACGATGAGCGCGCCATCCTTCTGCGTATCCACCACGTCGAACTCCACGCCATCGGCCACGAGCTTCCCGACGTCTCCAACCTGCCCGCCGCTTTCGCCGTAAAACGGCGTGCGGTCCAGCACGATCCGCACCGGTTCCGACTTGTTCAACTCGTCGAACTTATCCACCAGATGATCATGCGGCGGCTTCCCGGTGATGATGCCCTTCACCACCGCGTCGGCCTCGGTCGTCTCGTAGCCGAGGAATTCCGTCGAATGCAGCGCGTGCTTCAGCGAATCGATTGGCCCCTTCGCGCCCATCACCACGTGCTGCACCTTCCCGGACGCCTCGCCATGCTGTTCCATCGCCCGGCCGTAGCCTTCCCAATCGAAGGCCAAATTGTGCTCCGCGGCAAGTGCTTCAAACAACTCCGGCGGCACGCCATACGTCTGATACAGCTCCGCCGCCACGCCGCCTTCGACCCGCGTCCGGTTGTCGCGCCGCATCTCCTCGAACGCCCGCTCAATGCGATTGAGCCCCGCGTCGATCGTGCCGAAGAAGTTGTCCTCTTCCTTCTCGATGACCCCCGCCACCCGCTTCGCCGTCTCCTGCAAATCGGGATACGGCTTCTTCATCGCGTCCACAACCGCCGGCACGAGCTTGTACAGAAACGGCTCGCGCATCCCCATTTGATGCCCGTCCAGCACGGCCCGCCGCAGCAGCCGTTTGACGACGTACTTCTCCTTGTTCGCGCCTGGATACACGTTCTCATGCACCGCGAACGTACACGCCCGAATGTGATCGGTGATCCGCCGGCAGCGCCGCCCAATCTCGCTGTCCAGCTCGTATTTCACGCCGCACACTTCCGCGGCCGCCTTGACGATCGGAAACAGAATGTCGATGTGGTAGTTCGTCGGCACGCCCTGCAGCGTCGCCGCCGTGCGCTCCAGACCCATGCCGGTGTCGATGTTCTTACTCGGCAGCGGTCGCAAGTTATTCGGCGGATCGCCCACGCGGTTGAACTGCGTGAACACCAGGTTCCAAATCTCGACGCTCTTCCCCTGGTCAGGATGAAAATAAATCTCACTGCACGGCCCGCACACGCCGTCCGGGCCTTGGCTCGGCGCGCTGGCCGGCCAGAAGTTCTCATCCTCGCCGCACCGTTCGATCCGATCGACCGCCAGCCCAATGTCCTTCGCCCAGATGCCCGCCGCTTCGTCGTCGTCCTTATACACGGTGGCCGTCAGCCGGTTCGGATCGATGCCGAGCCATTTCTTGTCGGTCAAAAACTCCCACGCCCAGTTGATCGCCTCGCGCTTGAAGTAATCGCC
>JAICUM010000056.1 GCA_025935855.1 Pirellulales bacterium
GTCTCGCCCGCATTGCAGTTCGCCGCGAACGCGATGAGCGCGTCCTTCGGAATCGGCCGCAGATTCGCCGCCTCCAGCGGCTTGTAGGGCAAGAACTCGAGCAGCCCGCTGCGCTTGCCATCTGTCACGACATGTAGTGAGCTGGCACAGCCGGTCGCATCGAACCCCGAAATCGCGTGTACCGCGTGGACGCTCGTCAGGCCCAGCTTTTCGATCGTCGGCCAAATCTTGTGTTCAGTGTCCTTCGCTTCGATGGCCGGCTTCACGCGCTCCAGAATGCCATCGACATTGATATAAGCCAACGACAACTCCCGCTCGATCGGATGCTCTTTCCGCAGACCGGTCAGCCATTCCGGCGCCGACCCGCCCAGCCGCTCGACCAGCTTCTCCGGCGTTTTGTCGCCGACCGCGATGATGAAGTAATTGTCCTTCCAACCGAACCGCACCGTCGGGGCCGGCGGAGGCGTCGGCGCCTTCCGCCATTCAATGCCGGCGGCCGTCTCTGTCGAGAGCTTCGGCCCATTCTCCGGAATCAGCTTCAGCAGTTCCTCGATCGCGTCTTGAACTTCCTGCTTCTGGTCGCCGGCGTTTAGCACGAACGCCGCCTCGGCGCTGCGCGTATCCTCCATCGGTTTGAAATCTTCCAGGTACGCCGCGAACGGCCGGCTCACCAGCACCTTCACGAGCTTCGGCAACTGCTCGGCCGCCACGCGCTGTTCGCGCCCCGGCCCGCCTGCCCGCCGAACGGCCCGCATCACCTGCGTCTGCACTTCGTCGGCAAACCGCTGAACCTCCGGCTCCGCGAACAGCTTATCCGTTTCGTTCGCGCTCGCGGGGTCAGCCGTCCCTTGCCCGGAATAGCTCATGTACCACAGGCACTCCGGCGGCGCGATGGCCGACATCGCCGGATCCGGCGGCAAGGGCGCCCCGCCGATCGGAACCGACGCCGCTCCTCCCAAGACCAACATCCAAAGCCACGTCGCCATGCCAATTGCCGAAGTCGCAACCATCTGCCGATCTCCTAAACGCCGAATGCGTTGAAAAAGTGGTGTGCGCGGGTCTTGGCTCTGCCGTTCGGCACAAGAGCAGACGGCAATTGTCCCGCGAGCCGCTAGAAATTGCAAAGCCTGCCGGCAATTCGCCGCCAAATTGAAAAACTTGCCGGGGATTCGCGCACATTTTGCGGCCCTGTTCCGCCCCGCATCGGAGGTTTCGCTGACTATCTCTTCAGAGGAGTGCCAGTCGATGTTTCCGAATGTCTGTGAGTGCTGCGGCGGCTCGGGCGATTGTGCAGAGTGTGACGGCCGCAAAGTGGTCATGAAGACGTTGGACGAGGAGGATCAGGCTGCGGTTGTCTGGATCCCTTGCGGAGCATGTTTCGGGACGGGGAAATGCATGGCCTGTCAGCCCCTCGACGAGCCAGCGGACTTAGGGCAGGAGTCTTAAATGAGATGTGGCGCCGCTCACCGCACTTCAACCCATTTCAAAATCCGCACGCCGCGCACACGGCTGCCGTCATACAACCGGCTGACTTCATCTGGCTGCATAATGCGGTTATAGATCCGCACGTCGTCGATGCTGCCGCTGAAGTCGTAGGTCGTCTGCCCGTTGCCATGGGCCGCGATCCAGCTGGACGACCCAAGGCCGCTATACGAAATCGCCGCCGCGGCGCCCGAAGAGGCCAGGGCGCCATCGAGGTACAACTTGATGGTCCCCGCCTGATCGAGCACTGCGGCATAATGATGCCAGCCGGTGTTCAGAACGGTCTGGGAGGCGCTGATCATCGGCCAACCCGAGCCGTTGTAGAAGAACGTCTTTACCCCGGGACTGCCGCTCTGCAGCCGCAGTGCGAAGCAGTCGCCCAGGCTAATGAATTCGGCGCCGGAGGCGTCGCTGGCAGTGAACTTGGCCCAGCCGGTGATGCTCACGCTGGGGCTCTTGCCAAACAGCGTCGGAATCTGGACGTTGTTACTGCCGTTGAACGTGACGCAGGTCCCCAGCACGCCATTGCCATTACTTGGCGTACCAAGGGCCGGAGAACCGTTAAACGATCCATCGTTTCCGATTCCCGTGCTATCGAGGGTCACCGTGCCGCCCGTTTCGTCAAGCTTGTACCAGCCCACCAGTCCGTACAGCTCGTACACTTCCCAGGGATTGAGCTTCCGGTTGTAGACGCGGAAGTCGTCCAGCTGCCCGGCGAATCGCTCGGTCGTTCCCGTGCGCGTGCCGAACGACAGCTTGGCGGCCGCTTGCGCGACGAGCCCCGAAGTGCTGACGCCCGTCTTCTGCAGCTCTCCATCCACATAAACGCTGTACGCATCGGTGGCTGAATCGAAGACCGCCACGACGTGATACCAGCGCCCGGCGGAGACCGGCGATGTCGTCAAGAACCCGCCACTGCCGCCGTCGCCGCAGAGGTCGAATCGAATGATGCCGCCCGCGTCCTCCCACACTTCCCAATTATCGCCGAGCCCGCACAAGCGTTGTGGGCCGGTCGGCGTGGCGTTACTCTTAAACCAGAACGCCATTGAGCCGGTCGAAGGCGGGGTGAAGTTCTGATTGGTCGCGGCGTCGTCGGTCGTTCCGTTAAAGGACAGCGCACTCAAGCGCATGCCAGGAACCCAGCTCGGCGCGCCGCTGGCGAATGCGGCGCTGCCGGCGTTGAGCGTCGAGTCGCTGATGGCCGTGCCCGCCCCCTCGTCGACCTTCCAGCAGCCAACCAGACCATGCAAACTAGCGACTTCGCTGGGCGTCACCGCCCGCGTGTAGAGATGCACATCGTCAATCTTGCCGGCGAAGTTTTTTCCGGCCGGACTGTTCGAGCGACCGCCGATCCGCAGTTCGTTAAGCGCTGGATACACATCGGTAATCGTGCCGCTGGCAGCGTAGGTTTCGACCAGTGCTCCATCAACGTAGGTTCGCACCTCCACGCCGTCATAGCTCACGACGATATGAGCCCACTTTCCGTTGGTCAGGAAGCAGCCTGTCTGGTGCCAGGCCCAGCCGGGCGAGGCGTTGGCAATGGCCCACTTCACCTCGTTAGCGTCGCTCAGCCCTAGCTCGTACTCGCCCTCCTTATTGATGATGATCCGGTCGATGTTCGCCGATGCTGCGGGCCTCACCCAAGCGGACATCGTGACGGCGTCTGACGCCACGAGCGATCCAGAGCCGGCGACGGTAACGTAGTCGTCCGTCCCATCGAACGTGACGGCGTTATCCACGAGTCCCGCCTGATTCAGCGCCGGTCCATTGCTGTACGTCCCTGTGTTACCCGCATTAGTCGAATCTGCGGCTGACGTACCGCTGGACTCGTCGAGCTTCCAGTAGCCGACCACGCCGAACAGCGACTTCACCTCCGCGTCAGTGAGCGCGCTACTAAAGACGCGGACGTCGTCCATCCACGCCGGGCAGCCGGTGTACCAGGGGTCGTCGCCGATATACACCGGGCCGCTATTGCCGACGGTCGCGCCGGCAAGGGTTAGCTCCGTATCGAGGACGCCGTTGACGTAGCAGCGCCACTTGTTGCCCGCCTTGACACAGGCGATGTGCGACCACGTTCCGTTAGGCAGATCAGCGACCGAGTCGGTCCCTTCGTTCCAGTTGGCGCTGGTGCTGATGCGGAAGTGGACGCGGTTGTTGCCAGGATTGAGCCAGACCCCGGGACCGCGCTCCGTGTCAGCGCTGCCCTTGTGGAACATGGGCCGCCAGGCGCCGTTCGTCCCGTTTGGCTTCACCCAGAAGGCTACGCTGAAGTCGGCGTTGGCCGCGCCGATCGCATTGAGTGACGCCGAGGCGGCGGCCGTGACGTACTGGCCGTTGGCAGGGAAGTACACGGCGTTGCGGCGCATGCCGGCGGCGCCAAGCGTGGGACCGCCAACATAGGTTCCAGTGTTCCCGGCGCCGGATGAGTCAGCGGCAACCGCGCCGCTGGTTTCGTCGAGCTTGTACCACAGGATGGGCGTCGCTGCCCGTGCTGTCGAAGCCGTGGCGACGGCCAACACGACCGCCGCTCTAAGACCCGCCTTGGAAAGGTGCATAAAGCTGCCGAACACGCTGGCGACTTAACCGAGCACAATTCCGCCCCACAAACATAGATTGGCGGCGGGTCCTGGCAACAATGGCCGATGGGGTTGTTACAGTCCGCTTAGACCGATTGGGCCAGTAAATCCCGAGGGTCAAACCCGTCCCAACTCGTGGAGATTCAGTGAAAGCGACTGCACAAATGGCGTCGGCCGATTGAGCTTGAATTGCTCGATACATTTAGAGCGAATGGTACTCGAGATCAGAATAAAAAGTCCCCCCGCGCGTTTCGGATCGAAGGGACGAGAAACCTTTTGCCTTTTACTTCTACTCGACCGAGGACTGCCGCTACGGGACACTCGGCCAACAGTTGCAGTGATGGCGCCCGCACGGTCGATTTAAGGCCAGGCGACTTTATCTTGTGCCAGGGTGAATGGCAGCGGATAGAGGGCGTGGAAGTCTTTCGGGACCATTGGCTGACGGAGTCCGAACCGCGGCGGTACGTTGGCGACTGGAGGTATGTCTATCGAGTCGCGCAGGACGGTGGAATTCGGCACGCGATGGCGCTGATAGAATTCCTCTACGTGCCACCACTACCGCACCCGCGAAGCTCGCCTGCGCTTTCGACGTAGAGCGAAACACGCCGAAATCAGAATGATTGGTGCGATCGCCGCTACGCAGACCGCTGCGACGGCTCCGACTGGTAACTCGACCGACGCCCATGAGCCAACCCGAAGGAACGTTCGGTGGATGTCAGCGACGCCTAACCGGACGGATTCTGGTCTAGTGCGGTACTCGACGACTCCATAAGGCTGGCCGCTGATTTCAATCGTGAAGTCGTGTGCTGGAATCTGCATGCGCCCTCACTATGCGTGCGCAGCCTGGCGGAGAGGAACAGGAAAAAGAAAAGGCCCCTGGGGCGATTGGGGCCTTGGCGGTATCTCAAGATTCGCGGTGCGAGCCGTTCAACCGCCGATTCCATTAAAAGCTGCCGGCATATCTCTGGCAATCTGCCATGCGTCAGCCGCGCGTGCGGGCCGGTTTCTGAATCGTCACAACCCGAATAATCGGCGGTCGGGTTGCATCGGCCACGACATGGGGTAAATACCCTAGTCGCCTCGCACGGCCGTCCTGAATCGACTGCCGCCGTGCGGGTGATCTAGTATCGCTCTGCGGTCGGCGACAGCCGCTTGGAAGCCCCTGGCTCAAAACCGGGGGCTTTCTTTTTGCGCCCTGAGCTAGGCTTGATCGGGCGGGTCGCGAGGGCGTATGGACGATCTTAAGGCCGTATTTACGGATGGCGAGCGGCTGCACGAGGGCGAGGTCACCTACGACCTCATCGTCATGCGCCGAGACCGCGCTTTCATTGGCGGTTGGGCCTGTTCCGGTCTGCCATTCCAGCCGGACCGTCGACGAAACAGGGATGACCGTCGAGGAGGCGATGTTGTTCGCCAGGGCGGCCGTTGCGGAGCACCACGCTGAGCTGCATAAGGCAGCCGTTTGATCGCCGCCGTGGCAAGGGTGATTGGCCGTATGGCGCGACTCTAATCCCGCCGCGCTTCAGTTACAATGATTTCATGGCGGCAAGGGACGACCAGTTTGAAGTGATGCTCCTAGGCCAGCCGGTCCGCTGCGAATCGCTTGACGACGCGGCGGCCATTAAGACCGTTGCCGATATCTTTTCTGGCGCGGACAGCACGCCCTATCTGCCGCGGCACGTCGAAGGACTTGTCGCCGTGTTGAAGCATTATCGACGGCTGTCGGTAGCCGAAAGTCTCCTTACCCGATTCAAGCCAAGCTGACGACCGACTCGACGAAGTGAACCAGCACGCACGGGGCAAGTCGCCCCAGCCTAATCCCCCGTCTGCTATGCTGACGGCGTGACTGCCAACAATTTTCCTGGCCGCGACGCCGTCATTCGTGCCCGACCCATCGGTGTCCGATTGCGTGAATTGCACGCACAAGAGCTGAGCATTTTGGGCATGCTGAAAGGCACGCTATCGCCCCGTGAGCACGAAGTGCTGACGGCGGAACTCCATGCGATTAGTTCCGAATGGTCGGCATTGTTCCAGGATTACCTGGCGGTTTGTCGCGAGTACCAAGCGGCGATTATCGCGAGTCATTGGTAAGTAGCGGCCACGCCTAATCCCGCTCTTGGCGCTCGTTAGTCGCCTGCTAAATTTCTGATTGTTAGGCCGCATCAGTGTAAGGCGATGCGCCTCGGACCAGCGAAGGGCGTTGCCGTCTCGGCGACGCCCTTTGTTTATGCGCTCTTCCCGCCGTCCAGGCCACTCTGAGGAGGGAAGGTCGGCTAAGAGCGATTTGCAAAACCGCTATTTGCAGCCAGTCCCCGCCGTGACGATTTGTCGCTCTTGCCGCCGTCCAGGCGGCTCGCAGAATTTGGTTAGGTCGCCACCGGAGCATTTGGCGTGGAACTGGTTCGCCTCGCACTCGATGACGCCTATTGGCTTTTGGAGCGGCAGACCGGCGGCGTCTTGCCGCTCGAAATAACGAACGCCGATTGGTACGTAAGCACGGATCGCAACCTTCTTGGTGCATTGATGGAAGACCAGCGCGACGGGTCGTTTCGGTTCGTTCTCTTGCAGCGGCAGGGGGACGGCTTTCCTTATTCGCGACTGGGCGCGGGGCAAGACTACGCCAGCCGAAATGACGCGGAGCAAGCGCTGCGGCAAGCCGCCCGCCCCGTCCTCGGTAGATCAGCGGCCGGGCTTGCCGAACTAGGGTAAATGCCCTATTCTCGGCGTCGCCTTGCTAGCGGGACCACGCCGAGCTTCCACCGTGATTGTTCCGGCGCCGCGGCAGGCGTTCAACGAATCATGCCCGCGGTCTTGTAGGGTGATTGGCCACGGGTATTGGCGGCGCGGCGGGCCAATCCCGCGCCGCCTTTTTCATGCGCCTTCAAAATCTTGCATCGCAACCTGCCTAAATTAAAATGCGCCTGGTCCGTCGCTCGCATAGCGGCTGGACCGACTCTGGCGGAAGGCTGAGCTTCGTCCCCTTGGCGTTCCGTTTTTTATGCGCTGGCTTCTCCGCTATGCTGACGGCAACCCCCGAGGGCCGCTCACATGCGCTTTTCTCTCAAGTGGCTTCTGGCCGGCATGGTCTACGTGGCGATTGCCGCGGCGGCGTTTTCGTTCGCCGAGAAGACTTGGATTTATTGCGACGTTCTTTGGGGCCTCACGCTGTTGATCCTCGTTTACTCGGGCGTCGTCGTCTTGTGCGCGAGCGGTCGGCGGCGAGCAACGGCCGCGGGGTTCTTGTTTGCCTGCATCCTGTATCTTGGCATTCTCGCAGTGACTGAGGGGAAGACGACCGGCGGAATGATCTTGAACGCTGTCGGTGTCAGGGCGGAGCTGAATGCGGCGCCGGTTCTAATGGGCTCCTATTATTACCGTCCGATCCCAGCGCCGCCGGTGCGCGGCATGTCACAAGGCAACTTCAATCGTCTAGTCCGCGCCGCCAACGCCGTCGCCACGCTGGCGTTCGGACTCATGGGTTCACTGGCGGGCTTGATGGCGTTTCGCGCAATTGAGACATGATCGAACGCCTTGAAAGCTGGCCAAAGGAACGAGCGGTATGGTGTACAAGCTGCTATTCTTAGTTGGAGTCGGCAACCTTTTTTATGCCGCCGAAGCATGTGCAAACGGCCCTCCGCTAGTACCAGCTCCCCGCGCGAATCAATCGCTTGCCTGGCTTCGCACCTCCGACGGAGTTGAATTTGCGGTTCGCGGCGACAAGCCGGCGAGCGCTCGGCCCTGTGTGCTGGTACTTGCCGGGAGTGCGGACGAGTCGCTGCATCCGTCGAGTACTCCCGAATGCTCGCGCATCCTCGGAAATGACGATTATGTGTGCGCGTCGCTCGACCTGCCGTGCCATGGCAAGCAGCGCCGGCCCGACGAGCCGGAGGGGCTTGCTGGCTGGCGATATCGCATCGATCGAGGCGAAGATCCACTTGCTGAATTCAAGGACCGCTTAGGACGAGTCATCGACGAGCTCGTCAACCGCGGTTTTGCCAATCCGCAGCAGATAGCAATCTGCGGCGTCTCGCGCGGCGGCTTTGCCGCGATGCATTTTGCGGCGAGTGAACCACGCATCAAGTCGATTGTCTGTTACGCGCCGGTGACTGATTTGCGTGTGCTACGCGAATTCAAAGGGACCGAGCAATCTCGACTGGTACAGCAGCTCTCCTTGTTTTCAGAGGCGGAGCAGCTTGCTGATCGGCCGCTGTTTATCACGGTCGGAGACCGCGACGATCGCGTCAGCACGGAAAAGGTCATCGAGTTTGCCCGTTTGCTGTCGGCCACTTCTGCTAGGAAACATGTCCCCTGCCAGGTGGAACTGCATGTCTGCCCGGCAGACGGCCACCGGGCGCCGGCGGACGCCGCCGAGCATTCTGCAGCTTGGCTTAAGCGAACGCTGGAAAAGTGACGGCCCCGAGCACCCATGGTCGATTTGCGGCCGGGCGACTTTATCTTGTGCGAAGGTGAGTGGCAGCGGATTGAAGCGATCGAAGTGTTCCGCAACCACCGGCTCAGCGAATCGGAAGCAGCTTCACGCAAAAAGACTGGCTTCGTGTAGAGGACGAAGAGCGGATAAGTCGGCCAGCGATTCACGATTCACGGCGCACATCTTTCGCATCCTTGCCATCTCGCCCGCCGACGAATTTCTCATCCGGCAAGTAATCGCCTTCGGTCCATTCCACGATGGTGAGCCTGAGCAACATGCTTTCGCTTGATCCACAAGCCATTTGGCAATGTTTGCGAACAACGCCCTTATATGCGGTATTCCGCAAGATTATAGGTTCACCAGACCATCGCGGCTTCTTCAAGGCGCTCTGGCCGCCGTGCCGGCCTTTCGATACAGTTCGCGACCCTCCCGGTGCCGCAGCCCCAACTCGACTCGCCCCATGCGATCCTGCGCATCCGTTGCCTGCGCTGTGAAAGGTGATCGGCGATCTTTTGCCAGTATTTTTAAAACGACCTTCTTAGGATCACTGCTTGGCATCCTCGTGGCGGACTGCGTGGTCGCGCAGTCGGCTCCTCTCGTCGGACAAACGGCCAAACCTGCGGCCGAACTTTTCCCGGCGGAGCTCATCCCCCTGCCTCCCGTCCAATATGACGCGCCCCTTGCCTTGGCCAACGCCGAGCAGTTGGCATTGGAGCGAAATCCCTCCTTAGGTCGAGCCGCCGCCGTTGTTCGCGCCGCCCGGGGTCAGTGGCTGCAATCAGGGCTGATGCCCGATCCGATACTTAACGTTGGCGAAGCGCAGATCGCCAGCCTGGGTCGCGAGGAGCAGGATTTTGCCGGCGTAACGCAAACGATCGTGAGCGCTCGCAAGCGAACGCTGAGCCGGGCCGCGGCGGCAGCCGAAGTGTCCAGCGCCGAGCAAGACTTCATTTCTCAACGTAACCGCGTCCTGACGGACGTCCGCATCGCGTTCTACGATCTCCTCATCGCTAATGAGCAGCTGGCGACGACGCAGCGCTCGCTACAGATTTCGCGCGATGCAGTTGCGACGGCCAAAAAAGTCGCAAAAGACGAAACCGGTCAAAACGACATCCTGGAAGCGGACATCGAACAGTACAACGCTGAAATCTCCTTGCGTTTCGCGCAGAACCGGGCCATCGCGGCGAAGACGAACCTCGGCGCCATCGTTGGAAATCCTCAGGCCCGATTCGATAATCTGGCCGGTCAGCCCGACGCACTCCCTGCGCCACGTGACTGGCAACAGTCACTCAACCAACTCCTCAACCGCAGTTCCGAGCTTGCCGCCGGCGCCGCGGATGCAGAACAATCTCGCTGGGCCCTGGAGCGTGCGCAAGCCCAACGAATCCCGGACGTGTCCGTGCAAGGCCTCGTCAATTGGCGAGACAACGGTATCGGCGGCCGCTCCGACGGTGCGCTACAGTTCTCCGTGCCTTTGCCCGTCTGGAACCGCAACCGCGGTGCACGTGTATTCGCAGTTGCCGTAGGGCTCGGCCTTGCGGGGGCAGCGGCATTTTCGGCTGCCATGAGCAATTCTCTCACGCGCGGCAATAACTTGAGCAATCAGCTTGGCGGCCTTGGTGTGGGGTTATTGGGAATCGCGGGAATCTCCACTTTGATAGCCACGTTCCTTGGGACTTCCGTAGCGATCAAGAATAAGCGGATTCCGCTTTGGCTTATACCGAGCATACTCGCGACAGCCGGCGCACCGTACGGGGGGATGCGGTCGAACTCAAGTTGCTCAACGACTCATCCCGGTCGGAGATGGCGGCCTCTCAGCTTCGCGACCTCGCTCAGAACGTGGCAAGAGACGTAGGCGCTCATAATGCGGTGGTCGATCGCATCTCCAATCGCCTGGTTATCGCCTCCGACTCTTCAGGCCTGGGCAGTGGAGCCGTTCGAGAAGCAGCGGCCGAAATGCTGGAAGCTAACCTCGCCTTACGCCGAAGGCTCGATGATGCCGAGCGCAAGATAGAGACACAGGCCAACGAGAGAGGAATAGCTACCCCCCGTGTCGCGGTTTTGCGGCAATATCGCGGTTTGGCGCCGCCGGGTCAGAGGTGGTGTCGCGGGGAGGATGCGGTTGCCTAAGATACCGCCATGAACGGTCAAGACCCCAAGAATCCGTACTACCCAGTCGACCGCATCGAGCAACTGCCATCGGGCAAGTGTCTCGCAATCTGGCTCCGTCAATACCGCTCGCTGGAATGCAGAGACGGGAGCAATGCGGCCCGCTGAAAGCCTACCGGAACGCCGTCATTAGGTCGTGGCAGAAAGGGCGGGCGCAATAATTGCGGCCAAGATCGCCCATGCCGAGCGATGAAGCCAAAGCGGCGTTTGCCGAAGGCCAGCAGTACGCTGGCCGGATGCGAGACATCCACGCCCAAGAGCAGGCCCTTCAGTCCGTGCTCGCCAAAAGCGGCGACGCGCAAACGATCCGGCAACTCGAAGCTGAACTAGGCCGCCTGCGTCAGCAGTGGATCGAGATTTCTCGTCTGTACACGTCAACCGTTGGGCGCTTCTCAACCGCCGTGGACCGAGAGGCGCAAAAGCAGCGCGATAGTTCGTTTGGCAAGCATGGCGGCTTTTGAACCAGGAATTGTGATGTCTGTGCTGAAGCGCATCGAACAAGAAGCCCTTACCGAGCTGCGCAAGGGCGGATTAATCAAGCAAGACGCCGCTGACCTGCTCGTCAAGAAAAAGCTGGTGACCGCCCATCCGCTGGAGTTGACCGACGCGGGGAGAATCGTGTGCGAACTACTCCAGGAGATCGAGGCCCTACAGGGCAGCGAGGGATCGAGCACAAGGGGTGCATTCTCTTAGCGGCGAGGAGGCGTTCAGGTTACCCGCATCGATCCCTGGATCAGGTGGGCCGCTTTTGCGAGGGCCAGGACCGGCGCGACGACGGGCCGTATTCACGAAGAACAAGTAACTCGCGACTGTGGACATGAGAATCATCATGTCGCGCATAACGGGATGGTCGCTGACAACTGGCGATGCAGTCGATGTCGAGTTGTTGTCCGTTGGGGCGGCGATAGTCTACGCGCTGGTCTCCGAACGCTCAACCAACTTTTGGAGGCGTCGCTGCTGCGCGGGCCCCCTGGTGAAACGTGTTTGCGAAAGCCTGCATCATGGATAGCCGTCACGGGCAAGACTAAGGCCCGGGCGGAGACGCCAGCTGCTGGTCTCGTCTGCCGCAGTTAAGCGCGCTGAAAAGTATCCGTAAATCGCCCTAGTCGGTTCGATCTGTGCATTCTGGAAAAGTGTTTCATCAACTCATTCGGGTCGACCAAAGGTGCTAGCCCCGTAGCAAGAATTACCCGGAGCGGGTGTCACAAAAATGGTCTCTTTTCGCAATGTCTTCACTCACCTGGGTATAGATGACTACCGTCGCTCCCAATTCCCTCTCGATTTCATCGAGCTACCTTGTCCCTTTTTGGCACATTGGCCGTGCGATAAAATAGCCGCGTGCTCCGTGAGGCCCGCTGTCGGGCTCGGCAAGATAGCCAATTAGGTTAGGCAACTGTATGGCTGACCCATCGCCGGACACCGAGGATGCGTTGCACGAACAGCGGGACTGGCTGCTGGTGACGCTTTCATGCATTGGTGACGCGGTCATCACGACCGACTTGGCAGGCCGGGTAACTTTCCTGAACCCCGTCGCGGAATCCTTGACGGGGTGGACGCAAGACGCCGTGGGGCAGCCGCTGGACAGAGTGATTCGCCTCATCAACGAAGAAAGCCGCCAGCCGGTCGAGATCCCCACCGTTGAGGCATTACGGGAAGACCGTCCCGTCAAACTCGCGAGCCATAGCCTGCTGATTGCCAAAGACGGCACGGAACGATCGATCAGCGATAGTGCGGCCCCGATCACGAACGACAGGGGTGAAGTCGCCGGCGTCGTGCTGGTGTTTCGGGACATCACCGAGCGCCGAAAGACGGAACGGGCGCTGGATAAAGCTCTTGCCTATGCCGACGACATCATCGCGACGTTGCGAGAACCGTTCGTCGTTCTCGACAGCGATCTACGAATTAAGACGGCTAACCGTTCCTTCTATGACACGTTTAAGGCGACGAAGGGCGAAACAGAGAACCACTTCCTCTACGACTTGGGCAACGGACAGTGGGACATTCCTGGTTTGCGGAAGTTGCTGGACGAAGTTCTTTCTCGCAATCAATCGGTACATGACTTCGAAGTTGAGCACTCCTTTCCCGAACTAGGTCGAAAGACCATGGTGCTCAACGCTCGGCCATTCCCGCCCGATTCCAAACACCCCGAGTTAATCTTGCTCGCTGTGGAAGATGTATCCGCGGTGCGAGCGCGAGCGGACGAACTGGCGGAAGCCTGCCGCCACAAAGACGAGTTTCTCGCCACGTTGGCCCACGAACTGAGAAACCCGCTGTCCCCGATCCGTAACTCCGTCCACTATCTCGGCCTCGACGGCTTGACGGAAGGGGATGTGAAGGCGGCCAGAGAGGTTATCAATCGCCAAGTCGCGATCATGGTGCGGCTGATTGACGACCTTCTCGATGTGTCGCGGATCAGCCGCGACAAGCTGGATGTCCGCAAGGAACGCGTGCAGCTGGCGACGGTGGTGGAAAGTGCTGTCGAAAGCAGCCGCCCTCTCCTGCAGCAATGCGGTCACGAACTGACTGTCGACCTGCCGCCAGAGACATTTTACCTGGACGCCGATCCCATCCGGCTGGCTCAGGTGTTCTTGAACCTGTTAAACAACGCCGCCAAGTACACAAACCGCGGCGGGCAAATATCGCTATCCGCGCACCGCGAAGGTAGCGACGCCGTCGTTAGCGTCCGAGACAACGGCATCGGAATTCCCAGCGACATGCTTTCCGGCGTCTTCGATATGTTCACACAGGTCGACCGATCACTGGAGAGGTCTCAGGGAGGACTCGGCATCGGTCTGACCTTGGTGCGACGGCTCGTCGAAATGCACGACGGCAGCATTGAGGCTCGCAGCGAAGGCCTCAAGAAGGGCAGCGAGTTTGTTATCCGTTTACCGCTCCTAGCTTCCCCGCCCACTGAAAAGCTAGAGGGTAATGCCCTGCCAACAGCAATGCGCCTGAGCCATGGCCGCATCCTCGTGGTTGACGACAACAAGGACGCGGCTCACAGCCTGGCGATGCTGTTGCGGTTGAAGGGAAATGACATTCGTACCGCACATGACGGCGTTGAAGCCCTGGAGGTTGCTGAAGAATTTCATCCCGAAATTGTGCTCCTGGACATCGGACTCCCCAAGCTAAACGGTTACGACGTGGCCCGGCGAATTCGTCAGCAGCCGTGGGGGCAGGACGTGCTGCTGGTTGCCTTAACCGGCTGGGGGAATGACCAGGACAGACGCCTTTCGCAGGAAGCGGGGTTCAACTTCCATACCGTTAAGCCGGTGGATCTTCCGGCCCTTGAAGAGTTGCTGGCTGGTGCAAAATAGTGTGTGCGTCGAATAGGGCACGGCCAAGTGGCCAATTAGACGCAGCGCTTCTCTTAGCGCGGTGTAGCAAGCCGGCTAGACCACACGCCGGCCGGTCACGAGCTGCATGACGAGAACCACAAGCGCCACAACTAGCAGGATGTGAATCAAGTTCCCCGCAATCCCAAATCCAAGGCCAAGCGCCCACAGAATTAGTAGCACCAGTAGCACTGTCCAGAGCATGAAATCGCCTTTCTGCAGATGTCCCAACGCCGCATACGCGCAGCA